>NZ_JBEZEV010000012.1:0-95090 GCF_040649055.1 Micromonospora sp. NPDC049060 | reverse complement strand
CCCGGCTCCGGGCGGTCAGGCTTGATCCCTGCGCCGGGCACGGCGGGCCACACCCCGTCGGTGCCTACTCTCGCGTCCGTCCGCCGGGCTCCCGCCGGAGATCTTGGCGAGAAACCGCCCCTCCAGGGGCCGTCTCGTACCAAGATCTCCACCGGTGCCTCGGTGACCCGGTGTCCGGGGCGACCCCGGTGACCCAGTTACCGAAGTGCCTCCAGTGGCCCGAGGACCGGGCTCACCCGACTCACCCGCGTTCACTCGGATGAGCCAGATGAGCCGGATGAGCCAGATGAGCCGGATGAGCCAGATGAGCCGGATGAGCCGGTTGCGCCGGGTGCGGCGGGTGCGCCCTTGGTGAGCCGGGTGAGCCAAAGTTGGTGACCCTTGGGCCCGGGTGTGATCGGGTGTCCGGTTTTGTGGTGGCTGTCTGGGGCGGCTTGAGCGGGTGAGTCGTCGGTGGTTGGCGTGGCGGTGCCGGGTGTGCGGTTTGGGGGTGTGACCGGGGGCATCGTGGGGGCGGAATCGTGGCCGGGGCGGGGTCGTTACACCCTGCGTACGACCGAGCAAGACCACCCCGCCGAGGTCACGCCGCCCCGACAGATGGCGGGCCCGGGGCCCCGGAATGATGGCGGGCCGGCGGTGGTTACACATGGTCCGGCCGGCGTGAGGGCGTCCCCCGCCCCGCGCGACAGCCCGGCCCTCCTTTCGACCCACGGGGTCGGACATCCGGCCGGCACGGCCGAGCTGATCTACCCTCTGAACTTTCCTCCGGCTGATTCGTCGGAGATTCCCTCCAGGTTTCGCTGGATCCCCCTGAGTTCGCATGAGCGCCGGACGGTGCTTGCACCCGTGTGAAAGCCGATCCCCCTTCGGCGTGTGGGTGCCAACCCCCGAATGGAGCGTTTCTGATGAACACGATCATCCGTAAGAGCGTTCTTGGTATTGCTGGTCTGGCGTTCGCCGGTGGCGTGGCCGCCGGTCCGATGACCGACACCGCCCACACCGGTGCCCCGTCCGTGGACGCCACGGCGGTCGCGGTGGCCGTGCAGGCCGACAAGCCCGACACGGGCAAGCTGATTCCGCACGGTGTGCAGGGCGCGCAGTCGCACGTCGACCTGTCGGATGAGCAGGTGGCGAACGTGAAGGCGATCGTCGCGGCGACGAAGAAGGCCGGCATGGACGAGCGCGCCGCGGTGGTGTCGATCGCGACCGCGTTGCAGGAGTCGAAGCTGGAGAATCTGGGTCATCTGGGTGATCGCAACGACCACGACTCGCAGGGCCTGTTCCAGCAGCGTCCGTCCTCGGGTTGGGGCACGGTCGAGCAGATCACCGACCCCGAGTACTCCACCACCGCGTTCCTGAAGGGCCTCAAGCAGGTCGACGGGTGGCAGGACATGCCGCTGACGAAGGCCGCGCAGACGGTGCAGGTGTCGGCGTACCCGGACCACTACGCCCAGTGGGAGCAGCAGGCCGCCGACCTGGTGGCCGAGCACTGGAACAGCTGACCCGTACCCGTGGTGAGAACCAACGCCCGACTGGCCGGACCCCGCACCCCGGGGCCCGGCCAGTTCGGCGTCTGACGGCCCGTGCGTGCCGTGCAGGCCCGGTGTAGTCCGCCGCGCCCCGGTTGCGGGTCTCGGCGAGGATGGGGGCCATGTCTGCGTGGGACAAGTGGCGGGGTCGCCTGGGCACGGTCCTCGGGACGGTCGGGCTCTCGGTGTTCATACCGGTCGCGGCCTGGGCATCGTCGGGCAGTGGCGAGATCGTGGTGCGGGCGGGACAGAACGCACGCCCCGCCCAGCCCGGGTTCGGGGGCTTCGACTGCTGCCTGATGGTGGTCTTCGGCATCGGTCTGCTGGTGGTGCTGCTCATCAAGCTCGCCCGCAACCGCCCCCCAGACTGACACCGCCACCGCCCACCCGCCCTACCATGGGAGCAGCAGGCCGCCGACCTGGTCGCCGAGCACTGGAACAGCTGACAGCAGTAGTCGAATCGCCGTTGGCCGGCACCCCACCTCGGGGTGCCGGCCAGCGGCGTCTGCGGCGGGTGGGCCCCTCAGCGGGGAGTCGTGGCGTGGACCCGGACGATCACGGCGGTGGCGTTGTCGTCGCCGCCGGCTTCCAGGGTGCCGTGGAGCAGGTCCCGCACCGCCTCCTCGGGTCGCGGTGCCGCCAGGAGTTCCCGCATCAGGTGATAGTCGACCTGGTCGCTGACGCCGTCGGTGCAGAGCAGCCAGACGTCGCCGGGGCGCAGCGACACCGCGAGCAGGTCCGCCTCCGGCTCGTCCGGATGGCCGGCGTAGCGGGTGAGCTGGTAGCGGGCGCGATCGGCTGCGGGGGAGCCGACCGGGTACCAGCCGTGCAGTACGCCGAGCCAGGCAGCAGTGTGGTCGACGGTGAGCAACTCCAGCAGGCCGTCGCGCAGGCGGTAGGCGCGGGAGTCGCCGAGCTGGACGAGCCAGCCCTGCCCGCCGTCGGGCTCCACGAGCAGGGCGGTCAGGGTGCAGCCGGTCAGCTCCGCCAACTGCGCGCCGGCGGCGCGTACGGCTGACTGGACGTGGGCCACGGCGGTGCGCAACTGGCGCGCGTCGACCGCGGGCCAGGCGGCCCGGACCTGCGCGACGAGGGTGCCCATGGCCGTCGTGCCGGCCCGGCGGCTGCCCTCGCCGGCGCCCATGCCGTCGACCACCGCGGCGAAGGGCAGGGCGGGGTCGACGTGCAGCACGTCGAAGTTGGCCGGGTAGCGGTTGCCGACCACGCTGCCGCCGGCGAGCTCCAGCGTTATCTCGCCGAGCGGGAGACGGTGCACGTCACCGGGCACGGTGACCTCGGCGCGGCGGCCGGCGGAGGAGGGGCATCGGCGGATCGTACTGTGGGTTCCCGGCGCAGGTGGTTTGGGTTGCCCGTTCGCGGCCACTCAGTCGAGGCAGAACTCGTTGCCCTCGACGTCCTGCATCACGAGGCATGACTCGTCGTAGCCGTCGGCAGTCAGCAGTCGCACGCGCACCGCGCCGAGCGCGACCAGTCGTGCGCATTCGGCCTCAAGCGCGGCCACGCGCTCCTCACCCACGAGCCCGGTGCCGACCCGCACGTCGAGATGCAGCCGATTCTTGACGACCTTGCCTTCGGGAACGCGCTGGAAGAACAGTCGCGGGCCCACGCCTGTGGGATCGCCGCATGCGAACGCGGAGCCCCGCCGCTCAGGCGGCAGCGCGCGATCGAAGTCGTCCCAGGTGGCAAACCCCTCCGGTGGCGGCGGTACGACGTATCCCAACGCCTCGCACCAGAAACGAGCGACGCGCTCAGGTTCTGCGCAGTCGAAGGTGACCTGGACCTGCTTGACCGACGCCATCGAACCACCATAGAGGCGGGATCCTCCGTCGTCTCCCCGGTTTCGCTGCGAACCCACGCCTGGCACCCGGTGACCCGGACGAGTTTTGTCAACATGGGTTGACGCGGCGGCGATGTCAACGTAAGTTGACGACATGAGTCAGGCAACGGAACTCGCGGCGGCAGCCGGCAGCACCGACCCCCGGGTCGGGCTGCGCGCCGTCCGCGCGCTGCGCCGGTTGCTCGAACGGCTCGAGGTGGTCCAGGTGGACAACGCCCGTCGACAGGGCTGGTCCTGGCAGGAGATCGCCGACGAGCTCGAGGTCAGCCGGCAGGCGGTCCACAAGAAGCACGCCGGTCGTCCGGCGGTCGGATCTTCCTGGGAGGCGTGATGTTCGAACGGTTCACCGACCGGGCCCGCACGGTCGTGCGGGACGCCCGGGACGAGGCCCGGACCGAGGGCGAGCGGCCCGTCGGGACCGAGCACCTGCTGCTCGCCCTGCTCTCCGACGGCGACAACCTCGCCGCCCGGGTGCTCGCCGAGGCCGGCCTCCGCGCCGACGACCTGCGGTCCCGCGTCCGCCGGCACACCGTGCGGGGAGCCACCGGCCTCGCCGACGCCGACGCCGCGGCCCTGCACGAGATCGGCATCGACCTGGCCGCCATCGTGGCCCGGATCGAGGAGTCCTTCGGCCCGGACGCGCTGCGCGAGGCCGCGCCGGCACCGCGCCGCCGCTGGGGTCGCCGGCGGTACGCGGGCGGCCCCTTCTCCCCGCGCGCCAAGAAGGTGCTGGAGCTGGCGCTGCGGGAGGCGTTGCGACTGCGCCACCGACACATCGGCACGGAGCACATCCTGCTCGGCGTGCTCCGCGAGGGCCACGGGCTGGGCGCACGGGTGCTCACCGAGGCCGGCGCCGACCTCGACGACCTGCGCCGCCGCGTCGAGACCGCCCTCCGCACCCCCGCCTGACCCACCCCACCCCACCCACGGCACGGCTTGCCCCGGCCCGGCGATCATGAGGTTGGCGGGGACGTCGATCTCAAGGACCGCCGTCGACCTCATGATCGGCGGGCCGACGGCGGGGTGGGAGTGGGGCGGGAGGTGGGGGACGGTCCCGGGCGGGGGCAAACGTGTTTGCGCTGCGCGTAACATCACCGCGCCGCCGGGTCGCTGCCGTGCCGAATGTGCTGCACACTGGCGCCGTGGACCCTCGACAGGACAAGCGACGCGCGGCACCCGACGGCGGTGGCCTGCGCTCCGCCGTGGTGGTCAACCCGGTGAAGGTGGCCGACCTCGACGAACTGCGTCAGACGGTCCACGACGCCCTCGCCGCGGCCGGCTGGCCCGAGCCGCTGTGGTTCGAGACCACGGTCGAGGACCCGGGCCGCGGCCAGACGCAGGAGGCGGTCGAGGCCGGCGTGGACGTCGTCTTCGCCTGCGGCGGCGACGGCACCGTGATGGCCTGCGTCAGCGGCCTGGTCGGCACCGAGGTGGCGCTCGCCGTGCTGCCCCAGGGCACCGGCAACCTGCTCGCGGCCAACCTGGGTCTCTCGGGTGACCTGGCCGCCGGGCTGGAGGTCGCCGTCGAGCGTGGCCGCCGGCTGCTCGACGTCGGCGCGGTCGAGGACCACTACTTCACGGTGATGGCCGGCATGGGCTTCGACGCCCAGATGCTCGCCGACACCTCGGAGACCACCAAGAAGCGGATCGGCTGGCCGGCGTACGTCGTGGGAGCCGCCCGGCACCTGCGCGACCGGCCGATGCGGGTCTCCATCCGCATCGACGACCAGCAGCCCATCCGCCGCCGGGCCCGCTCCGTCCTCGTCGCCAACGTCGGGCGCCTTCAGGGCGGGGTGCGGCTGCTCACCGACGCCGAACCGGACGACGGCTACCTCGACGTCGCGGTGCTCACCCCGCGTACGCTGCGGCAATGGCTGGCGCTCGGCTGGGCGGTCGTACGCCGGCAGGACCGCGTCCCCCGGATGGAGGTCTTCAAGGCCAGGCGGGTGGAGATCACCAGCAACCGGGCCCAGCCCCGGGAGCTCGACGGCGATCTCATCGAGCCGGGTCGCACCCTGAAGGCCGAGATCCGGCGGCGGGCGTTGTGGCTCTGCGTGCCGCAGCCGGAGCAGGATCCCGACCTGGCCGAGGACGCGAAGGCGGCCGCCGAGCGTGGTGAGCAGCTGATCGAGGAAGCCCGCCGTGAGTAGCACCCGCATCGTGCCGGAGACCCGGCTGATGTCCGACGAGGAACTCAACGCCGACGACGCCTGGCACACACTGCGCCGGCAGGGCGGCTGGCACCTGCTGCGCGACGCGTTCATCCGGTTCCGCTACGGCGACGGGTTCAGCCACTCGCGCGCCTTCGCGCTGCAACTCTGCCTCGCCGTGGTGCCGTTCCTGATCGCGCTGACCGGCCTGATCAGCGAACTCGGCGTGGAGGAGGGCGGCCGGGTGGTCGCCGACACGGTCCTGGCCCTCACCCCCGGGGCGAGCGAACCGATGGTGGCCGAGCTGCTCGGCGAGGGGGACCGCACCGAACGCGCCGGGGAGCTGGCGCTCGGCCTCGGCATGCTCACCGGCCTGGTCGCGCTGACCACCACCATGGCCCAGATCGAGCGCGGCGCCAACCGGATCTACGGCGTGGAGCGGGACCGGCCCGCGCTGTGGAAGTACGTCCGCGCCAGCGTCCTCGCCCTCACCGCCGGCGTGCCGGCGCTCACCGGGTTCCTGATCCTCGTCGGCGGCGGCCCGATGGGCGACTCGGTGCAGCGACACTACGCCTGGGGCGAGTTCGCCAACGGCCTCTGGAACGTGGTGCGCTGGCCGCTCAGCCTGGGCCTGACCGTTCTCGCCGTCGCGGTGATCTTCCGGCACGCACCCCGCCGCAAGCAGCCCGGCCTGTCCTGGCTCTTCTTCGGCGCCGGCATCGCCACCGCGCTGTGGTGGCTGGCCAGCCTGCTGCTCGCCGCGTACGTGCGGTTCAGCGGCGGGTTCGGCCAGACGTACGGGGCGCTGACCGGGATGATGGCGTTGCTGCTCTGGGCCAACCTGACCGGCATGGCGCTCTTCGGTGGACTCTCCTTCGCCGCCCAGTTGGAGGCGCTGCGCATCGGGGTGCGCGAGCCCGCCCAGCCCGACCTCTGGGAGCCCGAGGCCGAGCGCCAGGAGATCCACGACACCGGCGAGATGAGTTCCCTCTAGCTCCGCATCGGACATCCCCCGGTGTACGCGGAGCGCCGATCGGGTAATGCGGCACGCCAGAAGCGAGAGGGAGGCTGCCGTGGGCGCGGTCAAAGAGGCGTTGCGACGACCCTTGGGTCACTTCACCGAGCGTACGCTCGCCGGCCTGGCGATCGTGCTCGGTGCCGGGGTCGGGTTCGGGATTCTCCTCGTGCTGGTCCGGACCCGGTGGTCCCCGCTCTACGACGTCGACCACGGCGTGGCCGCCTGGCTCAACGACCTGGTCGCCCCGCACGGGCCGCTGGTGACCGTGCTCAACGCGCTCACCGACCTCGGCGGGCGGGCCGTCATCATCTGGCTGGTGTCGGTGGCCGTGGTCGGACTGCTGATCCGCAAGCAGGGTCGACTCGCGGTGTTCCTGATCGTCACCGGCGTCGGCGCGCTCGTCCTCGACCCGGCGCTCAAGACGCTTGTCGACCGGCTGCGCCCCGAGGTGGACGTGCCCATCGGTACGTACGCCGGGGACAGTTTCCCCAGCGGTCACGCGCTCGGCTCGATGGTCGCGTACGGGGCGCTGCTGCTGGTCTTCCTGCCGGCCATGTCGCGCCGCTGGCGTAAGCCCGCGATCGCCCTGGTCGCCCTCGTCGTCTTCCTCATCGGACTGACCCGGATCGCGCTGGGCGTGCACTTCGTCTCGGACGTGCTGGGGGCCTGGCTGCTCGGCGCCGCCTGGCTCGGCGTCACCGCGTACGCCTTCCGGCTCTGGCGGTTGGAGCGCGGCCGGCCGGTCCCGGCGTTGACCGACGGGCTGGAGCCGGAGGCCGCGCACGACGTGGCGCCCGCCCCCGACGAGGCGCACCTGCTGCCGCACCCCCGGGCCGCCGTGTTCGAGCTGATCGTCGGCTGGGTGCTGATCCTCGGCGCGCTCTACGGCTTCGGCATGTTCGTCAGCTACCACGCCGGCGGCACCTTCTTCGCCACCCTGGACACGGACGTGCCGAGGTGGTTCGCCGAGCACCGCACCCCCGGCCGGGACGACTTCAGCTACTGGTGGAGCAAGGTCGGCGACACCCACGCCATCCTGCTCATCTCGCTGGTCTTCTGCCCGATCGTGCTGGCCGTCTGGCGGCGTTGGCGGCCGTTGCTCTTCGTGGCGCTGACCATGTTCGGCGAGCTGAGCCTCTTCCTCGCCTCCGCCGCCGCGGTCGACCGGCCGCGCCCGCCCGTCGGCAACCTCGACGGGCCGATGCCGACCTCCTCCTTCCCGTCCGGCCACATCGCCGCCACGCTCTGCGTCTGGGTGGCGATCGCGGTGATCGTCTTCCCGCGTACCGACCGCTGGTGGCGGTGGGTCTTCGTGGCGCTGGCGGTGGTGATGCCGACCGGCGTGGCGATCAGCCGGATGTACCGGGGGATGCACCACCCCACCGACTTCATGGGCGCGATCATCCTCACCACCCTCTGGATCGGGCTGCTCTACTGGGTCGTCCGCCCCAACGAGGACGTCCACGAGGGCAACCAGCCGAGCATCGAGTCCGAGGACGTGGACACCCTCGACGACGAGCTGGCCAAGGCCGGCCGGGCGGACTGACGCGGCCGATGCTGCGGGCGATGACCTGGAACATCCGCACCGGCGGACGGGACTCCGGCGGCGCCGACCGCCGGGACCTGCTGGTCCGGGTCGTCGCCGACCAGCGGCCGGACGTGCTGGCGTTGCAGGAACTGCGGCACTTCGACTCCGGCGACGTGCTCGCCGACTTCGCGGGCCGGGTGGGGATGCGACCTCACCTGGCCCGTTCCTGCTTCGGCCAGCCGGTGGCGGTGCTGCTGCGCCCGCCGCTGCGCGCCCTCGCCGCGACCCGGGTACGCCGGCCGTTCCACCATGCCGCGCAGCGGGTCACCGTGGCGACCACCGCCGGCCCGCTGACGGTGCTGAGCGTCCACCTCGACCCGTACTGGGGGCTGCGGCGGCGCGTCGAGGCGGGCTGGGCCGCCGCCGCGCTGCGCCGCGCGCCGGGGGAGCTGGGACTGCTGGCCGGCGACCTCAACACCCTCGACCCGGTCGCCGACCACACCGACCGCATCGCCCGGCTTCCGGCCGCGTACCGCCGCCGTCACCTGCGCCGGGACGGGCGGACGGTGGAGACCCGGGCGGTGGCCCGGCTGCTCGCCACCGGCCTGGTCGACCTGTACGCGACGGCGGGGGCGCCCGACGGCGGGCTGACCGCGCCCACCCGGCACGGCGGCGGGGCGGAGTTCTCCGGCATGCGGCTGGACTACCTGCTCGGCACGGCGGCGCTCGCCGGCCGGGTGCGCGACTGCCGGGTGCTGCGGGGCGGCGAGACCGAGTACGCCTCCGACCACTATCCGGTCGTGGCGGATTTGGACCTCGACCCCGCCTGACCGCACTGCCCCCGCTTACGCCCTGCCTGGCCGGGCGACCCCGGTCCGTCCGCGAGGGCCGGGCGGGCGGCGCGTTGCCAGTGCTGACTACCGTGAGCCGGTGATCGACTCGCCGAGCGCGGACCCGGGGAACGCCGGGTCCCCACCCACCCCGCTGCTGGTCGCCGTCGTCCGGGGAATCGCGCTGGTCGTGGTGCTGCCCTTCCGGCTGGCCTGGGAGTTGGTCGCCGCCGTCGGCCGGTGGCTGCACCGCTGGCTGCTCGCGCCGCTCGGCCGGTTCCTGGACCGCTGGCTGCTGCGCCCGCTGGGCTGGCTGCTACGGATCCTGGTGTGGGTGCCGCTGAGCTGGCTCGGGCGTGGGCTGGCCTGGCTGCTGCGCTGGCTCGGCCTTGGCCTGTCCTGGCTGCTGCGCACGCTGGTCTGGGTGCCGTTGGTCTGGCTCGCCCGGGGCTTGGCCTGGCTGGCCCGGACGGTGGTGTGGATACCGCTGGCCTGGCTGGCGTACCACCTGATCTGGGTGCCACTGCGCTGGCTGGCCCGGCTCCTCGCGCCGCTCGGACGCCTGCTGGTGGCGGGGCTCGCGGCGGTCGGCCGGTGGCTGGCGGCGGGGCTCGTGGCGGTCGGCCGGTGGCTGGCGGCGGTGGGGCGGGTGCTGCTCGGCGCGCTCGGCTGGGCGTGGTGGGCAGCCGGCCGGCTGCTCTGGTGGTGCTACGCGCTCACGCTGCGGCCGTTCGTGCTCGGGGCGCGCTGGCTGTGGCGGCACGCCGTCCGCCCGGTGGGCCGGGCGGTGGCCGCCGCGTGGCGGGCGACCGTCTCGCCGGCCGCCCGCTGGGTGCGCCGCGCCGTCGTGGACCCGGTTCGCCAGGCGGCCCGTGAGGCGCTGACCGCCCTCGGCCTGCGCGGCTGACCCGCGAACGCCGCGACGACGGCGCTGCCCCGACGCGCGGTGCCCGGCGAGCGGTGCCCGACGAGCGCTGCTCGACGAGCGGTGCCCCGACGAGCGGTGCCCGAGCAAGATCTTGGCAAGAAACGGCCCCTCCAGGGGCACTCCGGTACCAAGATCTCGGAGCCGGAGCCGGAGCCGGAGCCGGAGCCGGAGCCGGAGCCGGAGCCGGAGCCGGAGCCGGAGCCGGAGCCGGAGCAGGGTTACAGGAGCAGGTTTAGCAC
Source organism: Micromonospora sp. NPDC049060 (assembly GCF_040649055.1). Taxonomy (NCBI): domain Bacteria; kingdom Bacillati; phylum Actinomycetota; class Actinomycetes; order Micromonosporales; family Micromonosporaceae; genus Micromonospora; species Micromonospora sp. NPDC049060. The sequence continues at coordinate 85,010 of NZ_JBEZEV010000012.1, read as the reverse complement.
CACGGTCAGGACGACCGAGGCGACGATCGAGAAGAGGATCATCAGCAGGCAGCCCAGGCCGCCGCCGGCCGGACGGATCTCCGTGTTGCCGATACGCATGTCGTCACCTGTTCGTGAGTGTGGGGGCCAGCAGGGCGCGGACCGCGTCGGCGACCTGCGCCGGCGCGGTGGTCACGACGTTGTGCGCGGCGCCCGGCACGGTGACCGTACGGGCGTGCGGCACCAGCCGGCCCACCTGCGCGCGCCAGGACGGCGGCACGACCGGGTCCCGGGAGCCGGCCACGACCAGGGTGGGCGCGGCGATGCGGACCAGGTCCGCCTCGATGCCGTTGCGCACCGAGTGCGACAGCGTCGCGTGGACCCGCCAGGGGCGGGCGTCGAGGACGTCCCGGAGCAGGATCGGCGCCTGCAACGGCGCCTCCCGCAGGGTGTCCACCAGCCAGCGCCCGAACTGTCCCCGCCGGGACCGGGCGGCCGGGTCGCTGGTCGGGCCGGCGAGCACCACGGCCGCGACCGCGTCGGGGTGCCGGGCGGCGAGCGCCGCGACGACCTCCGCGCCGAACGAGTGCCCGAGCAGACAGACGGGCGGCATCCGGTACGCGGCCAGCCAGGCGGCCAGGTGCGCGGCGTGCTCGACCACGTCGTACGCGCGGCCGGGGCGCTCGGTCAGCCCGAAGCCGGGCAGGTCGGGCGCGTACACCGGGTGGGTGTCGGCCAGCGCGAGGGCGAGCGGGGTCAGGTAGCGGTGGGACACCGCCAGCCCGTGCACCAGCACGACCGGGGTGGCGGCGGTGCCGGGGTCGCCGGCGCGGCGGGTGTGCGTACGGAGGCCGTCGACCAGCCGCCACTCGCTGGTCAGCCCGGCGGCCGGCTTCGGGGCGGCCAGCGCGAGGCGCAGCTCCGCCGGACCGAAGCGGCCCGGTGGGGTCACCCGGGGACGCCGGACGGGTGCCTCCCTCACAGCTCGCGCAGCCTCGGCAGGAGCTGCTCCTGCGCCCAGTCCAGGAACATCGGCTGCGTCCCGCCGCCCACCTGCACGATCGCCACGTGGGTGAAGCCGGCGTCGACGAACCTGCGGAACGCCTCGACGTGCCGGTCCACGTCGGGCCCGCAGGAGATCCCCTCGGCCACGTCCTCCTCGCGGACGAACTGGGTGGCGGCGGCGAACGACTCCGGCCCGGGCAGGTCGGCGTTGACCTTCCAGCCCATCCCGAACCAGCGGAACTGGTCGTGCACGATCTTGCGGCACTCCGCCTCGTCCGGGCCGTAGCAGATGGCCACCTGCCCGTAGCGGGGCTGCCCGGCGCCGCCGGCCTCGTCGTACATCTCGATGATGTGCGGGTCCGGCTCGGTCGCGACGAGGCCGTTGCCGTACTCGGCGGCGAGGGTGACCGACTGGCGGCCGGAGGCGGCGACGGCCATCGGCACCGGGCGGGCCGGCCGGTCCCACACGTAGGCGTCGGGCACGTCGTAGTGGTTGCCGGAGAAGGTCAGCGTCTCCCCGTTGAGCAGGGGCCGGATGATCTGGAGGGCCTCCTCGAACATCTCGTGCCGCTGCTGCACGTGCGGCCAGCCGCCGACCACGTGCTCGTTGAGGTTCTCGCCCGCGCCCAGGCCGAGGGTGAACCGGCCGTCCGAGAGGACCCCGACCGTGCTGGCCTTCTGCGCCACGACCGCCGGATGGTAGCGGCGGATCGGGCAGGTGACGAAGGACATCAGCTCCGCCCGGTTGGTGGCGTGCGCGACCGCGCCGAGCACGGACCAGGCGTACGGGGAGTGGCCCTGGGAGTCCAGCCAGGGGTAGTAGTGGTCGGAGATGACGAGCTGGTCGAAGCCGGCCGCCTCCGCCCGCACCGCGCAGTCGACCAGTTGCTTCGGACCGGCCTGCTCGCACATCAGGGTGTAGCCGACCTTGACCATGGGTGTCTCCTTCCGACCCGGGCGGATCATCCCCGGATACCCCTGCCAGGTCGGGTCAACCCTCGCGTCCGGTGTCGGCGGTCCGCTGCTTAACCGGTTCATTGCGTGACCGGCCCGACCGGCCTACGCTGATCCCTGCGCCGCCGGGAGCCGGGCGGCGGCTGTCGGGCTGCAGCCGCCATCCCCTGTGACGTCCCACCCCCACCTGGGCAGCGGGGGTCCTCCCTTTGAGGAAGGCCATGAAGAAGAGACTCTCCGCCGCCGGTGCGGCCCTGCTCGCGTTGCTGGTCGCCGTGTTGGCGTTCGGGCAGCCCGCGCGGGCCGCGACCGGCTTCTCCGTCGCCGACGGCAAGCTCTACGACGCCAACGGCAGCGAGTTCGTCATGCGTGGCGTGAACCACGCGCACACCTGGTACCAGCAGCAGACCAGCTCCTTTGCCAACATCAAGGCGCTCGGCGCGAACACGGTGCGGGTGGTGCTGGCCAGTGGCCAGCGGTGGGCGAAGAACGACACCGCCGACGTCGCCAACGTCATCTCGCTGTGCAAGGCCAACCGGCTGATCTGCGTGCTGGAGGTGCACGACACCACCGGCTACGGCGAGCAGAGCGGGGCGGCCACCCTGGACCAGGCGGTCGACTACTGGCTCAGCGTCTCCAGCGCCCTCGCCGGCCAGGAGAAGTACGTCATCGTCAACATCGGCAACGAGCCGTACGGCAACCAGGGCTACGGCACCTGGGCCACCGACACCGCCAACGCCATCAAGCGGCTGCGTACGGGCGGCCTGACGCACACCATCATGGTCGACGCCCCCAACTGGGGTCAGGACTGGTCGTTCACCATGCGCGACAACGCCGCGTCGGTGTTCGCCGCCGACCCGCAGAAGAACACGGTCTTCTCCATCCACATGTACGGCGTCTTCGACACCGCCGCCGAGATCAGCGACTACCTCGGCCGGTTCCGCGCCGCGAAGCTGCCGATCGTGGTCGGCGAGTTCGGCTTCGACCACTCCGACGGCAACCCCGACGAGGACACCATCCTCTCCTACAGCCAGGCCAACGGGATCGGTTACCTGGGCTGGTCGTGGAGCGGCAACGGCGGTGGCGTCGAGTACCTCGACATGGTCACCAACTTCAACCCCGCCGCGCTGAGCACCTGGGGCCAGCGCATCTTCAACGGGGCGAACGGGATCAAGGCCACCGCGAAGGAGGCGACGGTCTTCGGCAGCACGCCGCCGCCGACCACCCCGCCGCCGACGACGCCCCCGCCCACCACCCCGCCGCCCACCACGCCCCCGCCCACGACCCCGCCGCCGAGCACCCCGCCGCCGGGCGGCTGCACGGCGACGTACACGGTGACCAACCAGTGGCAGGGTGGCTTCCAGGGTGAGGTGAAGGTGACCGCCGGATCGGCGGCGATCACCGGCTGGACGACGAAGTGGACGTTCGCCAACGGCCAGAGCGTCAGCCAGTCCTGGAACACCGCCCTCAGCAGCAGCGGGTCGGCCGTCACCGCCCGCAACGTCGACTACAACGGCCGGCTGGGCGCCGGCGCCAGCACCAGCTTCGGCTTCATCGCCAGCTGGAACGGCACCAACGCCACGCCCGCGGTGACCTGCACCGCGAGCTGAGGACTCCCCGTACCACCGGTGGCCGGGCCCCGCGCGGGCCCGGCCACCGCTCGTGTCACCCGTCGAAACGTCGCAACTCCGCCGCGCCCCCGCACTCGCCCTCGCCCTCGATCGCTGGGCGGGACAAGGGCTGGGCGGGGTGGGAGGCACGGCGGGGTATGCCCACGGGGTGCTGTCGAGCTGCCCCGTCCGTGGGACCGCCAGCCGCCACGGACCCGGAACTCGCTGCCCCATCTGCGCGGGCAGCTCGACAGCGTCCGCGCGAGCATGCCCACGTCGCGTCGGGGCCCGTCAGGCCCCGTTCGGTTCGGAGGCCAACCGGGCGGCGCGCATCGTCAGGTATCGCTGCTCGGGCACGCTCGTGGTCAGGTCGGCGGCGATCCGGTACGCGGCCACCGCCCGTTCCCGGTCGCCGGCCATCTCGTGCAGGTGCGCGCGGGCGGCGGGCAGCCGGTGGTGCCCGGCGATCCGGGGGTCGGCGTCCAGCACCGCCAACGCGGCCAGGCCGGCGGCCGGGCCGTGCACCATGGCGGTCGCCACCGCGCGGTTGAGCGAGACGACGGGACTGCCGGAGGCGCGTTCCAGCACCTCGTACAGGGCGAGGATCTGCGGCCAGTCGGTCTCGGCGGTGCTGGGCGCCTCGTCGTGCAGCGCGGCGATGGCCGCCTGGAGCTGGTACGGCCCGACCGGCCCGCGGGGCAGCGCCCAGGTGACCAGTGCCACCCCCTCGTCGATGGCCGCGGCGTCCCACCGGCTGCGGTCCTGGTCGGCCAGGGAGATCAGCTCACCCGAGGGCCCGGTGCGCGCGGCGGCGCGGGCGTCGGTGAGCAGCATCAACGCGAGCAGCCCGGCGACCTCGGTGTCGTCGGGCAGGAGCGCACGCAGGGCCCGGGTCAGCCGGATCGCCTCCTCCGACAGGTCCACCCGGCGCAGGTCGTCGCCGAGGCTGGCGGTGTGTCCCTCGGTGAAGATCAGGTAGAGCACGTGTCGCACGGCGGCCAGCCGGGCCTCCCGGTCGGCGGGCTCGGGCATCCGGAACGGGACGCCCGAGGCGCGGATGCGCTGCTTGGCGCGGCTGATCCGCTGGGCCATGGTGGCCTCGGGCACGAGGAAGGCGCGGCCGATCTCGGCCGTGGTCAGGCCGCCGACGGCGCGCAGGGTCAGCGCGATCGCCGACGCCGGCGTGAGCGTCGGGTGGCAGCAGAGGAAGAGCAGCGTCAGGGTGTCGTCCCGGCCGGCGGTCAGCTCCTCGTCCGGCGGCGGCGCGGCGCGCCGGTCGTCCGGCTCGCGGCGGGCGACGAGGTCCTCACGCCGCCGCCGGGCCGTCTCGCCACGGACCAGTTCGATCATCCGCCGGTACGCGACCTGGATCAGCCAGCCGCGCGGGTTGCCGGGCGTCCCCTCGACCGGCCACTGGGTGGCCGCCGCCAGCAGCGCCTCCTGCACGGCGTCCTCGGCGGTGGCGAAGTCGCCGAAGCGGCGGGTGAGCACGCCGAGGACCTGCGGCGCCAGCTCGCGCAGCAGGTCCTCGACGGGTGGGTCGGCGGCGGCCAGTCGTCACATCTCCTGCGGCGGCGCCGACATCACGGGGCGCACCTCGATCGGCATGTTCAGCGGCCGACCGCCGGGGCCGGGCGCGGTGGAGATGTGCGCGGCGAGCGCGACGGCCCGCTCGGGGCTGTCGCAGTCGACGATCCAGAAGCCAGCGAGGAACTCCTTGGTCTCGGCGAACGGCCCCTCGGTGACCACGGGGGTCCCACCAGCGCCCGCTTGGACGATCTTCGCCTGGGCCGGAGCGGCGAGCCCCTCACCGCCGACCAGTTCGCCGTCGGCGATCAGCTTCCCGTTCACCTCGCCCATGAACGCCACGTGCGCCCGGATCTCCTCGGGCGTCCACGTCTCGATCGGGGGGAAGTCCGTGCCGGCGGCGCTGAACTGCATGAGCAACATGTACTTCACGTCTGGCTCCTCACGACTGCGCACCATCATCGGTGCTCTCACCCGTCGGTAGAAGCCGGCACCCCGGTTCTCGACACCCGCGCCGAAAAACTATCCCGGTCAGTCGGCGGCGGTGACCTCCAGCAGCAGGGTCTGCTCGGGATGCAGCGCGGGCATCTGGAGCCCGACGGTCGCCAGCACCGTGCCGCTGAGGGTCACGCCGCCGTCGGCCAGCCAACCCGGGGCGGCCCGCTGGAGGGTGGCGGGCTCCGGCACTCCGGCGGCGGGCCGCACCGCGTACCGGCGGCGGTGGTCGAGGCCGGGGAGCCGGACCGGCCCGGGCACCTGGGCCACCGAGGTGGCCAGCTGGGCCACGGCGTACACCGCGTGGGAGCCGTCGTGGGCGATGACGCCGTGCGCCCAGACGGCCGGGTCCGGGTGGTCGACCCGGACCACCCGGCCGGCGTGCAGCAGCGGGCGGAGCCGCTTGTGCAACGCGACCCAGGCGGCCAGTTCGCCGCGCTGCGCCGCGTCGATCGCGCCGATGTCCCACTCGATGCCGTGGTGGCCGAAGAGCGCGGTCGCCGCCCGGAAACCGAGGTCGTGCACGCGGTGGGTGGTGTGCGAGCGCTCCGGCCCGATGTGGCCGCCGACCAGCTCGGGCGGGAGCAGCAGCCCCGTCCAGCGCTGGATGGCCAGCCGCTCCAGGGCGTCGTTGCAGTCGCTGGCCCACACCCGGTCGGTGCGCCGCAGGATCTCCAGGTCCACCCGGGCGCCGCCGGACGCGCAGCTCTCGATCTCCACGCCCGGGTGGCGGCGGCGCAGCTCGTCGAGGAGCCGGTAGACCGCCAGGGTCTGCCCGTGCACGCCGGGGCGGCCCTGGTGCCCAGCCTCGGTCAGGTCCCGGTTGTGGTCCCACTTGAGGTAGCCGATGCCGGGGTGCGCGGTGAGCAGCGCGTCCAACCGCTCCAGCAGGTAGTCGTGCACGGGTGGGTGGGCCAGGTCGAGCACCTGCTGGTGCCGCCACGACGGAGGCAGCCGGCCCGGCGCCGACAGCACCCACTCCGGGTGGGCCCGGAACACCTCGGAGTCGGGGTTGACCATCTCCGGTTCCACCCAGAGCCCGAACTGCATCCCGCGCCCGCGTACGTGGTCGACGAGCGGGTGCAGGCCGTCCGGCCAGACGGTGTCGTCGACGTACCAGTCGCCGAGGCCGGCGCGGTCGTGGCGGCGGCCCCGGAACCAGCCGTCGTCGAGCACGAAGCGTTCCACCCCGACCTCGGCCGCCTGGTCGGCCAGCGTGCGGAGCCGGTCCAGGTCGTGGTCGAAGTAGACGGCCTCCCAGACGTTGAGGGTGACCGGGCGGGGCGTGGCCGGGTGCTGCGGGCGGGCGCGCAGGTGGGTGTGCAGGACGTCGCTGAGCCCGTCCAGCCCGTCGGCGGAGAAGACCGCGTACAGCAGCGGGGTGGCGTACTCCCCGCCGGGATCGAGCACCACCTCGCCGGGGGTGAGCAGCTCGCCGCCGCCGAGGGTGGACCCGCCCGTCGGCCGCCGCTCGGCGACGGTCACGTGGTCGCCGCTCCAGGCCGTGTGCACCGCCCACACCTCGCCGTGGCCGAAGCCGAAGCCGACCGTGCCGGCGACCAGCAGCAGGGTCGCGTCGTGCCCGGTGCGGCCGTGCCGGCCCTCGCGTACCCAGGCGCCCATCGGCCACGGGTGCCGCTGCGGGGACCGCTCCCGGCACCACCGGCCGGTCAGGTCGAGCAGCTCGGTGGCGACCGCCGGCACCGGCAGGACCGGCGTCAGCTCCCGCAGCTCGTACGCCGTGTCGCCGTCGTTGCGCAGCCGGTGCCGCAGCAGCACCAGGCCGGTCGGGTCGAGCTCCATCTCGACGGTCAGCGACAGCCCGGCCCCGCCGTCGGACGCCCGGACGGTGACCCGGGCCGAGCCGGTGCCGTCGTCGGCGACGTCGAGTCCGGTCAGCCGGAAGGCGGTGGACCAGCCGGTGCGGTCGCGGTGCCCGGCGAGCGCGGGCCGGCCGCCCCAGCCGGCGGACGCCTCGGGCAGCAGGGACAGCACGGTCGGCGCGTCGAAGCTGCTGGGTACGACCGGCGCGACGGTGGCGTCGACCAGGGCGGGCAGGTCGCCGTCGGGGACGGAACCGAGGTCGGCCCCCCAGTGCGCGACCCGGGGCAGCCCCGGGTCCCGCGCGTCGAGCACCAGACTGGTCTTGGCGCGGCGCAGGTGGACGATGGTCATCCCTTTGAAGCCCCCAGGGTCAGGCCCCGGACGAACTGCCTCTGCAACAGGAAGAAGATCACCAGGGTCGGGATCGCGACCAGCACCGAGCCGGCCGAGACCAGGTTGTTGTCGGTGAAGAACTCACCGCGCAGGTTGTTGAGCGAACTCGTCACCGGGAACTTGTCCCCCGTGCGCATCAGCACGGTGGCCCAGAAGAACTCGTTGTAGATCCAGGTCACCTCCAGGGTGGCCAGCGCGGCCAGGGCTGGCCGGCACAGCGGCATGGTCACCTGCCAGTACTGCCGCCAGACGCTCGCCCCGTCGACCATCGCCGCCTCGTAGAGGTCGCGCGGCAGCGCCTTCATGTAGTTGCTGAGCACGAAGACGCAGAAGCCGCACTGGAAGGCGACGTTGACCAGGATCAGCCCCCAGTAGCTGTCGTAGAGCAGCTCCGAGTCGCTCATGAACGCCGGCAGCGGCACCTGCGTGAAGAGCCGGAACAGCGGGATGAGCAGGGCCTGCTGGGGCAGCAGGTTCGCCGCGGTGAACAGGCCGAGCAGGACGATGTTGGTCTTCCAGCTGAACCGGGCGATGACGAACGCCACGCACGAGGCGAGGAAGAGGGTCAGCAGCACCGCCGGCACGGTGATGTAGACGGAGTTGAGGAAGTGCTTGCCGAACTCGGCGGTCCGCCAGGCGGTGACGTAGTTGTCGAGGGTCCACCCGCCGAGCGAGACGTAGCCGTTGGTGGCCGTGTACTCGTAGGAGCGCAGCGAGGTCAGCACGGCCCAGAGGATCGGGAAGAGCCAACCGATCGCCACCGCCGCGAGGAACACGTGCAGCACCACCCGGGCCGGGCGCGGCGGCGGGCGGCGTTCGGTCGCGGGGGCGGTCCGGTCCTTCCGGGGCACGGTCACGGTGCTCATCGGCGTCCCTCCCGCAGCACGGTCGCCAGGTAGACGGTGATGAAGACCAGCGAGACGACGAGCATGATGGTGGCCAGCGCCGAGCCGAAGCCGATGCGGCTCGCCTCGCCGACCACGTTCTGCGTGACCAGCGCCGAGATCAGTTCCAGGCCGTTGCGGCCCTTGTTGATGACCCAGACCAGGTCGAACGCGCGCAGCGACTCGATCACCGTCACCACCAGCACGATGATGTTGATAGGCCGCAGGACCGGGAAGATCACCTTGAAGAACGTCCGGCCCTCCGACGCGCCGTCCACGGCGGCGGCCTCCCGCAGCGACGGGTCGACGCCCTTCAGCCCGGCCAGGTAGAGCAGCATGATGTAGCCGACGTGCCGCCAGCCGGCCGCCACCAGCACGGCCCAGATGTTGACGTCCGGGTCGCCGTACCAGTCGACGTCGGTGCCGAGGACGGCGTTGACCAGGCCCTGGTCGCGGGAGTAGAGCAGCTGCCAGACGAAGCCGATCAGCGCCAGGGAGAGCACCACCGGCAGGTAGAGCGCGGTCTGGTAGAACCGGGTGCCGCGCAGTTCCTTGTCGAGCAGGACGGCCAGGAACATGCCGAACGGGGTGGCCACCACGAACAGCGCCGCCAGCCAGAGCAGGTTGTTCTGCACGGCCGGCACGAACGGCGGGTAGTTCTGGACCACGTCGGCGTAGTTGCGGCCGCCGACCCACTCGATCTCGGAGACCGGGCCGATGCCGTCCCAGTCGGTGCCGGAGAGCAGCACGGTGGCGCCCGCCGGCAGCCAGACCAGGCCGACGACGAGCAGCAGCGGTACGGCCACCATGAGCGCGACGACCACGCGGTCGGTGCGGGACAGCAGCCGTACGCGCCGGCGGCGACCACCCGTGGAGGTGGTCGCGGCCGGCGGCGGCGCGGCGCGATCCGCTTGGATCAGGGGCAGGTCGGACACGGTGCCCTCACCCTCTCGCCGTCAGTCGGTGAAGATCGACTTCTTCTGGTTCTCGATGCTCGACGTCAGCCCGTCGATGTCCTTCGGGTCCTTGATGAACTGCTGGAGCGCCGGGATGATCACCGTGGAGGCGAAGTCCGGGCGGGTGTCGCGGTCCAGGAACTGGGCGATCTCGGTGGCCGAGCCGACCAGCTCGGCGGCCTTCTTCTGCAGGGCGCTGTAGCCGCTGGTGTCGGCCTCGCTGTTGGCGACCAGCGTGCTCGGGTCGCTCTTGACGGTGATGTCCGCGGCCGCCTTCGAGCCGACGTACTCCAGCAGCTTCCTGGCGTTGGCTTCCTGCTTCGGCTTGCGGGCCATCATGTAGCCGTCGATGGGCGCGTCCAGGGCCTTGGCGCCGATCGCCGGGTCGATCTCGGGGAAGGTGAAGAAGTCGAGGTCGGCCAGGTCGGCGCCGTCGAACTGCTGGCCGACGAAGAGGCCGAGCAGGTACATGCCGCTCTTCTTCTGCTGCAACGACTGGGCGGCCTCCTGCCAGGTGCGGCCGAGGCTGTCGGGCTGGTGCAGGGGCAGCAGGCCGCGCCAGGTGTCGAAGACCTTCTTCACCTTGTCGGAGGTCCAGGACTCCTTGCCGGCCATCAGGTCGATGTGGAACTGGTAGCCGTTGATCCGCAGGTTGAGGATGTCGAACGTGCCCATCGCCGGCCAGCCGTCCTTGTCGGCGAAGGCGATCGGGGTGAGCCCGTCCTTCTTCATCTGACCGGCGAGCGCGGTCAGGTCGTCGAGGGTCTTCGGCACCTGGTAGCCGTTCTGCTGCCAGACGGACCTGCGGTAGAAGACTGCCCACGGGTAGTACGACGACGGCACGAAGTACTGCTTGCCGTCGTCGCCGGTCGACGCCTTGCGGAACGCGTCGGACATCCCGGAGAGCCTGCCCCAGACGTCGCTGAGGTCGCCGGCGAGGCCCCGGGCGGCGAAGAAGCGCATCCGGTAGCCGGCGAACCACATGAACACGTCGTCCGGCTTGCCCTGGAGATAGTTGTTGATGTTCTCCTGGAACGTGTTGTGGTCGACCGTGTTGACGGCGACCTCGAGGCCGGACGAGGTCCGGAAGCCGTCCATGACCTTCGCGATGACCTCCTTGGGCTTCGGGTCGGACTGGTTGGAGCCCAGCGACACCGTCTTGGCGCCGGAGCCGCCGGAGTCGGAACCGCAGCCGGTGAGCAGGCCCGTGCCGAGCAGCGCGGTGGTGCCGGCCGCGCCGGCGAGCAGCGAACGACGGTCGAGGCCGGCCACTGAGGGGGGTACGAGCCGGGCGAGGTACTCGGCTCGGGTGCGGGGACGGGACATGGTGCCTCCTGCGGATGAAGAGGTGCCCGAGGGCCGTCGGTGGCGGTGCCCCGGCAACCGTGAACACACACCCGGATCCATCGCGAATCCACATTGGCGAACACGAATTGCCAGTGGCGCCTCAAGCTACTCGTCCTCCGGGCGGTGTCAAGGGGGCGGCAATCTCCCGACAACCCGGTCGCGACAAGGCCGTTGAGAGGTGAACGTTGTAAAGATGATCGATGTTGGAACATGTTGACTTGGCCGCCTCGGCCGGGCACGCTCTGCATCCATGCGGCGATGGCAGGGTGACGACATCTGGTTCGGTGCCGACTACAACCCCGAGCAGTGGCCCGAGTCCACCTGGGCCGAGGACGTCGCGCTGATGCGCCGCGCCGGGGTCAACCTGGTGTCGGTGGGGATCTTCTCCTGGGCGCTGCTGGAGCCCGCCCCCGGCGCTTACGAGTTCGGCTGGCTGGACCGGGCGATCGACGTGCTGCACGGCGGCGGGATCTCGGTCGACCTGGCCACCGCCACCGCCAGCCCGCCCCCGTGGCTGGCCCACCGGCACCCGGAGACGCTGCCCCGGCGCGCCGACGGCGCGATCCTCTGGCCGGGCGGCCGGCAGGCGTACTGCCCCAGCTCGCCCGTGTTCCGGGAGCGGTCGCTGGCCCTGGTCGAGGCCCTCGCCACCCGCTACGCCGACCATCCCGCCGTGGTCATGTGGCACGTCTCCAACGAGCTGGGCTGCCACAACGTGCACTGCTACTGCGACGTCAGCGCCGAGGCGTTCCGCCGCTGGCTGCGCGAGCGCTACGGCGACCTGGACGGGCTCAACGACGCCTGGGGCACCGCCTTCTGGAGCCAGCGCTACGGCGACTGGGCCGAGATCAACCCGCCGCGCACGGCGCCGACCTTCGCCAATCCCACCCAGCAACTGGACTTCCTGCGCTTCTCCTCCGACGAGCAGCGCGCCCAACTGCGCGCCGAGCGCGAGGTGCTCACGCGCCTGGTCCGCCAGCCGGTCACCACGAACTTCATGATCGGCACCGGCATCAAGTACCTCGACTACCACTCCTGGGCGTCCGACGTGGACGTCGTCGCCAACGACCACTACCTCACCGCCGCCGACCCGCGCGCCCACGTCGGGCTCGCCCTCGCGGCCGACCACACCCGGGGCGTCGCGGGCGGCGACCCGTGGCTGCTGATGGAGCACTCCACAAGCGCCGTCAACTGGCAGCCGCGCAACGTGGCCAAGGCCCCCGGCCAGTTGCGCCGCAACAGCCTGGCGCACGTGGCGCGTGGCGCGGACGGGGTGCTCTTCTTCCAGTGGCGGGCCTCCCGCGCCGGGGCGGAGAAGTTCCACTCCGCGCTGCTGCCGCACGCCGGCCCGGAGACCAAGGTGTTCCGCGAGGTGTGCCGGCTCGGCGCCGACCTGCGGGCCCTCGCCGAGGTACGCGGCAGCCGGGTCGACGCCGAGGTGGCGATCCTGTTCGACTACGAGGCGTGGTGGGGCGCCGAACTCGACTCGCACCCCACCGTCGACGTCACGTACGCCGACCGCCTCGGCGCGCTGCACGACGCGCTGTGGCGGGCCGGGATCACCGCCGACGTCGTGCACCCCTCCGCCGACCTCTCCCGCTACCGGCTGGTGCTCGTCCCCACCCTCTACCTGGTGCGCGACGCGCACGCCGCGGCGCTGCGCGCGTACGTCGAGGCCGGCGGGACCGCCCTGGTCACGTACTTCAGCGGCATCGTCGACGAGCACGACCACATTCGTCTCGGCGGCTACCCGGGGGCGTTCCGCGAACTGCTGGGCGTCCGCGTCGAGGAGTTCTTCCCGCTGCGGGCGGGGGAGCGGGTCACCCTCGACGACGGCTCGGTCGCCGACGTGTGGACGGAGTGGCTGCACCCCGAGGGCGCACAGGTGCTCGCCGCGTACGCCGACGGGCCCCTGCCGGGCGTGCCGGCGCTGACCCGGCACCCGGTCGGCGCGGGCGTGGCCTGGTACGTCGGCACCCGGCTGGACCCGGCGGCGACGGACCGGCTGGTGGCCCGGCTGGTGGCCGAGTCGGGGGTACGCCCGGCGGCGCGGGTCCCCGCCGAGGTGGAGGTGGTCCGGCGCCGCGCCGGCGACCGCACCTGGCTCTTCGTCATCAACCACACCGACGCCGACGCCCGGCTCGACGCCACCGGCGTGGAGCTGCTGACGGGCGCGCGCTGCTCCGGCGAGCTGGTCGTGCCGGCCGGCGAGGTGGCAGTCATCCGCGAGACGCCGGCCGCCGCTGCGGCCCGCTGACGGTGACGGCCCGAGGGAGGACATCCGGATGCTGGCCCGACAGCGACAGGCCGCGATCCTCGAGATGATCCGGCAGCGCGGCGGCGTGCGGGTCAGCCAGCTGGTGAGCCGGTTCGGCGTCTCCGACATGACGATCCGGCGCGACCTGGAGGTGCTGGCCGAGCGGGGGCTGGTCGACAAGGTCCACGGTGGCGCGACCCTGGTCGGCCCCGGACCTGGCGACGAGCCCGGCTTCGCCGCGAAGTCGCTGCGGCAGCGGGCCGAGAAGCGGGCCATCGCCGAACGGGCCGCCGCCCTGGTCGAGCCCGGCATGGCCGTCGCGCTCTCCGCCGGCACCACGACCGCCGCGCTGGCCAGCCTGCTGGCCGACGTACGCGGCCTGACCGTGGTGACCAACTCCATCCCCGTCTCCGAGGCCCTGCACCAGCACCCGGGCGCCGACCAGACGGTCGTGCTGACCGGCGGGATCCGTACCCCGTCGGACGCCCTGACCGGGCCGGTGGCCGAGGCGGCGATCAGCACCCTCAACGTCGACGTGCTCTTCCTCGGCGTACACGGGATGAGCCCGCGCACCGGATTCACCACGCCGAACCTGCTGGAGGCGGGCACGGACCGGTGCCTGGTCGGCGCGGCCCGGCGCCTGGTGGTGCTGGCCGACCACACCAAGTGGGAGACGGTCGGAATGGCCACCATCGCCCCACTCTCCGAGGCCGACGTGCTCGTCACCGACGCCGGGCTGCCCGAGGATGCGCGCGACCAGCTAGCCGGCCAGGTGGGCGAGCTGATCGTCGTCGGAATCGACTGACCGGCCCGAGCGCGTGGTCACGGCACGGCCTTGCGGCTTGCGCGCTCGATGCCGCGCCGGACGAGACCGTGCACACCCGGGAGGGTCATCGCCCGGATGGTCACGTCGCCCATCCACACGTGGAACCGGCTCGGCGGCGCGTACTGGAGCATTCCGCGACGGGCGAGCGCCTGCCGTTTCGTGGCTTCCGGGCGCAGTCCCGCCTCCCACTCGGTCAGTGCCGCCGGCACGTCGTCGTGCCGTTGCAGGGCGGCGCCGAGCTGGTCCGCGCCGGCGAGCGCGAGGGTGGCCCCGTGCCCGGCGAAGAGCGTGACGCACCAGGCCGCGTCTCCGAGCAGCACGATCCGGCCGGTGCTCCAGCGTGGCATCACCACCTGGCTGATCGCGTCGAAGTAGGCGCCGGCCGGGTCCTTCCCGAGGTGGCGGATCGCGTCGGGGACGCCCCCGCCGAGATCCCCGAACGCCGCGTCGAGCGCCTCCACCGCTCCGCGCCGCAGGTCGGCGGCCGGGTCCGCGCTGCGGTACGTGAAGAACGCCGAAGACCGCCGAGGGCCCAGGTTGACGATCGCCGCCGTGCGTCCCGGGCCGATGAACGTGGTGGCTGAGGAGTCCGGCACGCCCGCCACCGGGTGGGCCAGGGGAAAGGCGCCCACGACGTACGGCAGATCGACCTGGAAGCCGGAGCCGAACGCGGCCGTCCGCGTGGCGGAGTGCACCCCGTCGGCGCCGACGAGCAGGTCGGCGTGTTCCGTGGTGCCGTCGCTCAGCACCACCCGTACCCGTTCGGTGTCCTGCTCCAGGGACGTGACGGTGGTGCCGAAGCGGATGTCGGCGCGGTCGCGCACCGCCTCGTACAGCGTCGACTCCAGGTCGCCGCGGAACACCGACACGGCCCGGTCGCCGAGGGCGGCCTCGGCGAGGCTGGACGGCACCGTGAACTTGGGCCGTCCGTCGGCGCGGACGAGCACGGTGGTGAACAGACCCAGGTCGTACGCGGACAGCGCGGTGAGCAGGCCGAGGCGCTCGGCGGCGTCGTGGCCCGGGCCGATCAGGTTGACCATGTAGCCGCTGCTGCGTCGGGCGGGAGCGCGTTCCACCACGACCGTGTGCCACCCGTCCCGCCCGAGTCGCAGCGCGGTGGCCAGCCCGGCTATGCCCGCTCCCACGATCACTGCACGTTTCATCCAGCACTCCCGATTCAGAATGAGCGTTCGCTCAAACTAGTATGAGCGACTGTTCATACCGGGCGCAACGAGGGGCAGCGGCACCGCCTAGACTTCAGGCATGCCGCGCGGAGTAGCCATCCCGGAGATTCGGCAGCAACTCTTCGCCGCCGTCGAGCGGCTGATCGTGCGAGACGGGCCGAGCCGGCTCACCGGCAGGGCCGTGACGCGCGAGGCCGGCGTCGCCACCGGGCTGCTCTACGCGCACTTCGCGAACTTCGACGACTTCCTGGCCGGGTACTGGATCGACCGGTCCTTCGTGGTCTCCGCCGAGGTGGCCGGCCTCCCGGAGCGCGCCGGGTCCGGCACGGTCGCCGGCAACCTCAACCAGGCCATCCTGGCTACGCCGATGGAGACGCTGCTGGCACTGGCCCGGCTGATGGCCTTCCGGCCCGACCTGGTGGCACAGGTCGAGACGGTGCTGGGCGGTGGGACCGCCGGCCTGGAGACGGTCGAGCACGCCGTCGCCGGCTACCTGGCCGCCGAGCGGCAACTCGGACGGGTGGCCGTCGGCACCGACGTGGCGGCGCTGGCCCTGGCGGTGGTCGGCGTGCTGCACCACGTCGCCCTCACGGGCGGCACCGATCCGGCGGCCCCGCTTCGCATCCAGCGGGCGGTGGCCGCACTCACCGGAGACTCTCCCGCCATCGCCGCCCCGAAGGCCTGATCCGCACCCTGACCGTCCCGCCGCTGCGATGCGCGGGCTACGAGGCGGCCCCGGCGCTGTCGAGCTGAGCCGTCCACGACATCAGCGCGACGCGCTCCGCTGCTCGGGGAGCCGAAATCAACGGGCCACGCCCGCGAGCAACCAGCGCCGTACGGGGATCTCCAGCAACACCCGGAAGCTCTCCGGGGCGACCGGCTCGCGGATGTCCCACCCTCCGTACTTTGTCGCGAAAGCCTTGACGATCGGGTCCGGGAAGTCGGTCCGGCGCACCCGGGCGAGACCCTCGGCCACGACGGGCGCCTCTCCGCCCTCCAGGGCCAGCGACACCCGTGGATCGGCCGCCACGTTGCGGGCCTTGACGCTCTCGCCACCGCAACCGATCCACCACGTGCCATCGACGTAGACGAACCAGACCGGCGTCACGTGCGGCGAGCCGTCGCGGCGCAGGGTGCACAGCCAGACTCTCAACTCCCGGACCAGGCGAGCCGCGACCTCCGGCGGAACCGCTGCCTGCGGCTCCGGCAGCCACGTACGCCCGATGCTTGCCCTCACGCCCGAGACCTCCACGCCCGACCCCCTGCCAGATCCACCGCATGCCCGAAACGTGCCCTGGCCCCGACGGCGTCTCATGGCGCGGCTGTGGTGCCGCACCGCCGCCCCCGGTCTACGACGTACTGCTCGAATTGTCCGACCAGCCGTTGACGCAACCCCCAACGCCGCCGCCGACCACGGTCCGTCCAATGGTGATCAGGACGCCATGGACGTCATCCCGCCGTTTTAGGGTCCATGGCGTCCTGATCACCGGGAGCCTCGCGTCGTCACACGCCCGGCGGCCGGCACGCTGCCCCCAGCACGTTGTTCCCGGCAGGCCGTCCCGTCCGGGCTGGCGGCGACCAACGACCCGGGCGTCTGCGGGGATGCCGGCCCAGCTGCGCGTTCCGCCGTCGTGGTGCACTCTCACAGGCACTTCACAGCGCCTCCGCGTAGTGTCCCGACCAGTCAGCGACCGGCTCCAGGGTGGAGTGCGGTGTCTTTGCACGGGAGTTTCGATGGTCTTCAAGAAGATGTTGAGCGCGTTCGGAGTGGGCGGGCCGAGCGTCGACACCGTCCTGACCAACCCGAACACCCGCCCCGGCCTGACCCTCGAGGGGCAGGTCAACCTGCAGGGCGGGGACGCCCCGGCCAACGTCGAGCAGGTCGTCGTCAGCCTGGTCACCCGGGTCGAGATCGAGGGCGGTGACACCGAGTACGCCGGCGTGATGGAGTTCCACCGGCTGCCGGTCAGCGGCGCGTTCCAGCTCGCCCCGAAGCAGCAGCTCTCCCTGCCGTTCCAGCTCCCGGTCCCGTGGGAGACGCCGATCACCGACGTCTACGGCCAGCGACTGCGCGGCATGACGATGGGGCTGCGCACCGAGCTGGCGATCGCCCGGGCGGTCGACAAGGGCGACCTGGACCAGGTCAACGTGCACCCGCTGCCGGTGCACGAGCGGATCCTGGAGGCGTTCCAGCGGCTCGGCTTCCGGTTCAAGCACGCCGACCTGGAGCGGGGTCACATCCGTGGCACGCAGCAGACGCTGCCGTTCTACCAGGAGATCGAGTTCTTCGCCTCGCCCCAGTACGCGAGCACCATCAACGAGGTCGAGCTGACCTTCGTGACCAGCCCGCACGGCGTCGAGGTCATCCTGGAGTGCGACAAGCGCGGCGGGTTCCTGACCCCCGGGCACGACGCCTTCGGCCACTACCGGCTCTCGCACGCCGACGCCGACACGACGGACTGGGTCCAGGTCGTCGACGGCTGGCTGCGGGAGACGACGTCCCGCTACGGCAGCCTGCGCGGCGCCCACGGCTTCGGCGGACACGGTCACGGGCACGGTCATGGCCGTGGCGTCGGCATGGGCGGCGTCGTCGCCGGTGCCGCGATGGGAGCCGTCGGAGGCATGATCGTCGGCGACATGATCGGCGACGCCTTCGAGGGCGACGGCGAGGACTTCGGCGGCTTCGAGGAGTAGGACCACTCACGACGGTGGCCCCCGGGACCGTAGTCCCGGGGGCCACCGTTGCCGTGGTGCGTCGCCCGGTCAGTGCCGGGCCTTGCGCTCCTCACCACTGCGCCAGTTGCTGCCGGCCTTGGCCAGACCACGGCTACCCAGGTACCCGATGGTCAGCAGCGTGATCATGAACCAGGCGTTGTCGGCCCGGAAGATGTCCACACCGGCCGAGTTCCGGCCGACCAGCTGCGAGGCGGCCAGCACGCCGATCACGGCCGCGATGTAGACCCAGAACTCGGTCGTACGCAGCGACGGCTTGGTCTCCGTGCCGGGTGCCTGCATGGCCTCCCGGTGCCCGTCGTGCATCATCGGCATCGGGCGGGTGGGCGTCTCCTGCATCGCCCGGTCCTGCATGGCCCGGTCCTGCATCGCCCGGTTGGGCGCGTCCTGCGTCGGCCGGTTCATCGGCCTGGTGGAAGCAGCCTGCGTGCTCATCTTGTCCTCCTCAGGATGCGATGAGTCGTACCTGCGTTCCCTCGCCCCGCTACCGCGTGTCGGCCACGGCACGGTTCGCGTGCATGGCGGGGGCACCCGCCGTCTACCCGACCCGCCGGGGGCAGTAACACCCCCGGCACCCCGGATACCTGCCCCGCTCCCTGCACCCCACCCGGCCCCCACCTGACCCCGGGCTCGTCCCGAAAGCTCGGCCCCTCAGCCCTGAACGCCTGGCGCCGCCCGTGCGGGGCGAAAGCCCGGCCTCGCCGCGAAGCCCCGTCCTGCGCCGCGAAGCCCCGTCCTGCGCCGCGAAGCCCCGCCTCGCCGCGAAAACCCGGAAGCCCCGTCCTGGGCTGCGAAGCCCGCCCTGGGCTGCGAAATCCCGGAAGCCCCGTCCTGCGCCGAAAGCCCCGCCTCGTCGCGAAAGCCCGGCCCGCGCCCCGAAGTTCGGCGTCGATCATGCAGTTGTGCTGGCGTGCAAAATGCCTGAATCGGTATCCCACGGGCACCACGACTGCATGATCGACGCGGCCGCCGGGGGCGGGGCCGGGGTCGCGGCGGTGCGGGCCTTCCGCTGATCGACGCCGGGTGTGGGCGGGTCACGGCGAGGCGGCGGGGCGACAGGCGGGGCGGGTTTGTTGGTGGGGGTGGCGGGCACGCATGTCGGACCGACCACTCCTGTGAGGTGATGGACATGCGTGAGGACGACGTGCGACAGGACGCCGCCCGGCAGGCCGAGGAGCGGATCGCCGGTGGCGTGTACGGCGAGGGTGTTCTCGACGAGGTGACTGTGCCCCCTACCGACGTGCAGCGGGTCATCCAGGACGAGGACCCGGACGACCCGGCGCACGTTCCGGTCGACCCGGAGGTGCTGCGCGACGGCGGACCGACCCGGGGGCAGGGCGCCGTCACCACGACCGGCGGCACCGCCGGCCCGGCCAGCGTGCGCCGGGTGGCACGCCAGCCGGAGCGGCACCCGGCAAGGTGGCACCGACCACCACGGGCGACGCCACCACCGGCGGCCTGAGCACCCCGGCGGGCGGCTCGACCAGCGACCAGTCCGGCACCGCCAGCCAGGTCGGCGACTTCACCCCGGAGTGACCCGCCGACCAGGTCGCAGGGGGCCGGCGGGCGCAACGGGGCCGGCGGGTCAGGTGGGGCGGAGGATGCCCAGGCGTTGGGTGGCGCGGGTGAGGGCGACGTAGAGGTCGCTGCGGCCCCGGGGCGACTCCGCCACGATGCGGTCGGGGTCGACCAGGACGACCGAGTCGAATTCGAGGCCCTTGGCCTGGCCGACGGTGAGCACCACCACGCGGCTCTCCAGCTCCGGGTCCTCGCCGATGGCCGCCTCGGGCAGGGCGGCGGTGAGCGCGGCGCCCAGCTCGTCGACCCGACCGGTCGGCACGATCACGCCGAGCCGGCCGTCGTCCAGGCCGGCGGCCTCCCGGGTGGTGGCGGCGACCAGCTCCGCCGCCAGGCGCTCGGGTGCCACCGCGTGGTCCCACGGCGGCACACCGCTGGAGCGTACGGAGCGGGGTGGGCGCAGCGCCGGGTCGATCTCGGTGAGCACATCGGCGGCGACCGCCATGATCTCGGCCGGGGTGCGGTAGCTGACGGTCAGCTCCTCCAGCCGCCAGCGCTGCGCCACGTACGGCTCCAGCGCGTCGGCCCAGGACGGGGTGCCGGACAGCGCGCCGGTCTGCGCCACGTCGCCGACGATGGTCATCGAGCGGCTCGGGCAGCGGCGCATCAGCAGCCGCCAGGCCATCGGCGAGAGCTCCTGTGCCTCGTCGACGATCACGTGCCCGAACGCCCAGCCCCGGTCGGCCGCGGCCCGCTGGGCGGTGGTGAGCCGGTCCGCCTCCTCCTGCCGCTCCAGCAGCCGGTCGGCGTCGATCAGGTCGGTGACGCCGAGGATCTCACCGCCGTCGGCCTCGTCCTCCACGTCGATGGAGCGGGAGCCCCGGGCGATCTCCAGCACGCCCTCGGCGTACTCCCGTTGCAGGGCCCGGATCCGCTCCCGGCGGGCGGCGGCGGCGCGCTCGTCCTCGCCGAGCAGCTCGGCCGCCTCGTCGAGCAGCGGGACGTCGGCCGGCGTCCAGCCGCCCGGCTCGCGGTGCAGCATGGCCCGCTCGGCCTCGGTGAGCATGGGCGCGGCGACGGCGATCCGGTCGGTGGAGGCGTACAGGTCGGCGAGCAGGCGCTGCGGGGTGAGCACCGGCCAGAGCTGGTCCAGCGCGGCCCGCACCTCGGGCTCCTCGCGCAGCTCGCGGCGGATCTCCGCCACGTCGGCCTCGTCGAGCAGGTTCTCCCCGCCCAGCGGGTCCGCGCCGATGCGCTCGGCGACCTGGGCCGCGAGGGCGTGGACGATCTCGACGTCGAAGAGCGCCCGGGCCAGGTTGTGCGGCCGCTCGGAGCGGCGGGCCCGGTCCCGGGCCGCGCGGACGGTCTCCGGGTCGAGCAGCAGCACCTCCTGCTGCGGCAGCGCGATCTCCAGCGGCTCGTCGGGCACCCACTGCCGGTCCCGTACGGCGGCGGCCAGCACCTCGACCAGCACCGCGCGGCCCTTGAGCGCTGCGGTCTCGGCGGGCTCGGCGCGGCGGGCGCTGACCCCCGGGAAGAGGTCGCCCTGCGTCCGCAGGAGCACGCCCGTCTCGGCCAGCGCCGGGAGCACCTGGGAGATGTAGCGCAGGAACGTGGCGTTCGGGCCGACCATGAGCACGCCCCGGGTGGAGAGCTGCTCGCGGTGGGTGTAGAGCAGGTACGCCGCGCGGTGCAGCGCGACGGCGGTCTTGCCGGTGCCGGGGCCACCCTGCACGACCAGTACGCCCGGCAGGTCGGCGCGGATGATCCGGTCCTGCTCGGCCTGGATGGTCTCGACGATGTCGCGCATCCGGCCGGTGCGCCCGGCGTTGAGCGCGGCGAGCAGCGACGCCTCGCCGGTCAGCTCCTCGTGGGCGGTGGGGGAGGCGGTGTCCAGGTCCAGCACCTCGTCGTTGAGGGCGATCACCTTGCGTTCCCGGGTGCGCAGGTGCCGACGGCGGCGCACTCCCTGGGAGTTGGCCGCGGTGGCGAGGTAGAAGGCGCGGGCCGCCGGGGCACGCCAGTCCATCAGCAACGGGTCGTAGTCGCCGCCGGTGTCGAAGATGCCGATCCGGCCGATGTAGTGCGGGCCGCCGTCGTCGGTGTCGAGCCGGCCGAAGCAGAGGCCGCTCTCGACGGCGGAGAGCTGCTCGACCTGGTCGGCGTACATCCGCACCGCGCTGTCGCGCTGGGAGCGGGCCTGGAGGGTGCCACCGGTCGCCCGCAGCTCCTCGGTCAGCCGTCGGGACGCCTGCTCGCGCAGCTCGTCCAGCCGGCGGTAGAGCATCGAGACGTATTCCTGTTCGCGGCCGATTTCGTCATCGGACTGCAATTCGGCGGAATCGGCGGAATGCCTTGACAAGCCGTCTCCCATTTGGTTAGCATCTCTCTCGGAACGGCTTTCGATGGCCGTTCTTTTTTGTTGCCTGAACTGAGAAAGATACCGCGCGCCGGGCGTCGCGACCAAGCGCGCCGGGCCACGCCACAGGCCGCCCCGGACAGACAGCGGGGGCCCGCCGCGTGGCGGGCCCCCGGACTGCCGGTCCTCAGCCCCTGGCGACCTCGTAGAGCCGCTCCGGCGTCACCGCTCCGGCGATGAGCCGGCCGTCGTCGGTGAGCAGCGCGCTGAACAGCTTCCCGGTCAGCAGCCGGCCGCTGCCCCAGTCGCCGCTGACCTTCGGCAGCCTGCCGAGCAGCGCCGCCGGGTCGCCGGTCGACCCCTCCCCGGCGGGGGCGGTCCCGGCCCGGTCGGCGGGTGCGCCGGCGCCGTCGAGCCGCGCGACCACCACCGTGGCCCAGCTCTCGCCGACGGTACGCACGTCCGGCCGCTCGCCGTGCGCCGGGCGCTTCCCGGGCACGTCGGCGGGCTGCCTCCCGGCGGTCTCCTCGGTCACCTTCACCCCCGGCGGCGGGTTGAAGGTGAACTGCTCGGCGTCCGGCCGGGCGTACGACACCTGGGTGAAGGCCATCTCGAAGGCCGGCTTGTCGCTGCCGTCGGCGAAGACCTCGAAGCGCAGCGGCACGTGCTGGCGCGCGTCGATGGCGATGCGCACCTGGTGCACCAGCGAGGCGGCGTCGCGCGGGGCGAGCACCAGCTCGTACGCGTCCCGGCCGGCGACCGTGGCGGACCGGCCGACGCTCACCTCGGTGCTCGGGCTGATTGCCGCCAGGGCCCGGTCGGCCGCCTCCCCGGGGGTGACCGGCAACTCCCGGCTCTCGGCCCCGGCGGCGCCCTCGGGCAGCGTGCGGTGGGTGGCGGTGTTGGACCGGCTGTTCCAGGCCCACACGTCGCGGCCGTTGCGGATGACGTCCCGCTCGCCGAGCGTGTCCACGAGGGCGATGCGCTGCCGGTCGGGCCCGGAGTGCCAGACCCGCAGCGTGTGCGTGCCGGTCAGCAGGGCGGCCGGCCCGTCGCCGGCGACCAGGCCGGCCAGCGGCGGCAGGCCCAGGTCGGCGCGCTGCACGACCGTGCCGGAGAGCCCCTCCAGCCGGGAGGTCTGCAGGTCGACCAGGAGTTGGGCGGCGGTACGCGGCGGCAGGCTCGGCTCGGCCTGGGCGGCGAACGTGCCGAGCGCGGCGCCGCCGCCGATGACGGTCACGACGGCGGTCACCGGGACCAGCCAGCGTAGGACGGGACGGCTCTTCAGGACGGACATGTGACACCTCCTGCCGGACATCCTGCCTCCCCGACGCTGTGAGGGCGCTGAGGACGACCGTACGACCGCCCGCACGGGTGGCACCCTTGACCCCGTGCGGTTGCTGGTGGTGGAGGACGAGTCGCGGCTGGCGTCCGCCCTGCAACGGGGTCTGCAGGCCGAGGGGTTCGCGGTGGACGTGGCGGCGACCGGCCCGGCGGGGCTCGACGCGGCCCGGCACGGCGGGTACGACGCGATGATTCTCGACGTGATGCTGCCCGGCCTCTCCGGCTACGAGCTGGTGCGCCGGCTGCGCGCCGAGGAGCACTGGCTCCCGGTGCTCATGCTCTCGGCGAAGGACGGCGAGTACGACCAGGCCGACGGGCTGGACTGCGGGGCCGACGACTACCTCACCAAGCCCTTCTCGTACGTCGTGCTGCTGGCCCGGCTGCGGGCCCTGCTGCGTCGCGGCGCCCCCGAACGCCCCACGGTCCTCGCGGTCGGCGACCTGCGGCTCGACCCGGCCCGGCGGCGGGTGACCCGGGCCGACGCCGAGGTCGCGCTGACCAGCCGCGAGTTCGCGCTGCTCGACTACCTGATGCGCCGCCCCGGCGAGGTGGTCTCCAAGACGGAGCTGCTCGACCACGTCTGGGACGCCAGCGTCGAGACGGCGCCCAACGCCGTCGAGGTCTACGTCGGGTACCTGCGGCGCAAGATCGGCCGGGAGCGTCTGGAGACGGTCCGGGGCGCCGGCTACCGGCTCGCCCCGTGAAGAGCGATAGGAAGGTGCCCTTCCTTCGCGGGGTGCGCGGCGCGCTCGGGCTGCGCGGGCGGCTCATGGCGGTCGGGGTGCTCGGGGTGTCCGGGGGACTGGCCGTCGGCGGACTCGTCCTGCTCGCCGTGCTGGGCTGGGCCCTGCAACGCGCCGTGGACACCGAGGCGTTCCAGACCGCCGACGCGGTCGCGCTGCTCGCCGCCGAGGAGGTCCTGCCCGATCCGCTGCCGGTGGCCGGTGGACAGGTCCGGGTGCAGGTGATCGACGCCGAGGGCCGGGTGCGGGCCGCCTCGATCGACGCCGACCGGCTGGTGCCGATGGTGTCGCCGGAACGGCTCGACATCGGCGCGCGGCAGCGGCTGACGGTGTCGGGGGAGCGGGTCGGCCTGGCCGGGCCGGTGCGGGTGGTGACCGTACCGGCGGGCACCGCCGCCGACCCGCGCACCGTCCTGGTGGCCCGGTCGCTGGCGGACGTACGGCACAGCGCGCACGTCGTACGGACCATCCTGCTGGTGAGCTTCCCACCGCTGGTGGCGGTGCTGGCCGCCGTGGCCTGGCGGGTGGTCGGCGCGACCCTGCGCCCGGTGGAGGCGCTGCGCCGGGGCGCCGAGGAGATCACCGGGCGGGACGGGGGCGGGCGGCTGCCCGTACCGGCGTCGCAGGACGAGATCCACCGGCTGGCGGTCACGCTCAACGGGATGCTGGGCCGGCTGGAGTCCGCCCGGGACCGGCAGCGGGCGTTCGTCGCCGACGCCGCCCACGAGCTGCGCAGCCCGCTGGCGAACATCCGTACCGAGCTGGAGGTCGCCCGGCGGCTCGCCGACCGGACGGACTGGACGGCGGTGTCGGCGAACCTGCTCGCCGACACCGAGCGGCTCGGTCGGCTCGTCGACGACCTGCTGCTGCTGGCCCGGCTCGACGAGCGGCCGACGGCGCGGGCCACCGGGCCGGTCGAGGTGGGGGCCCTGCTGGCGGCGGTGGCCGCCCGGTACCCGTCGCCGCCGGTGCGCCTCGACGCGCCCGCGACGCCGCTGTGGACCGAGGGCGACCCCGACGAGCTGCGCCGGATCCTCACCAACCTGGTCGACAACGCGGTCCGGCACGCCCACGGCGAGGTGGTGCTGACCGCCGGCAGAGGAGCGGGCGGCAGCGGCGCCGGCGACGGGGCGTACCACCTGGTGACGGTGACCGACGACGGGCCGGGGATCCCGGCCGCGGACCGGGAGCGGGTCTTCGGGCGGTTCACCCGGCTCGACGACGCCCGCGCCCGGGACGACGGCGGCGCGGGCCTCGGGCTGGCCATCGTGCGCGAGCTGGTCCGCCGGGCCGGCGGCGGCATCGTCCTGGCCGACGCCCACCCCGGCCGGGACGACGGTCCGGGGCTGCGGGTACGGCTGCTGCTGCCGGCCCTGCCCGACCCGGAGCGGCCCTGACGGACCGGGCCACGCCGGGCGGTGGCCCAGCCGGACCGCCCGGCGCACCCGCGATCGGCGCCGCGCCACCCGGGACCCGCGACGGCCCGTCAGTCGCGGCGGGTGCAGACCTGCTGGGCCCGGGCGATCGTGTCGGTCGACCACACGACGGCGACGGTGAAGCAGTAGTCGGTGCTGCGGTTCAGTCCGTAGACGACGAAGGCGGTGGTGCCGGCGGGCAGGTTGGCGAAGGCCGTCTGCGCCTGGCCGACCCGGCCGCCCGAGATGACCACCGGGCCCTCCCCGCCGGCCGGGTACGTCCAGCGCAGCGCCACGTTGTCGCGGTTGTCCCGCAGCGTCACCGAACCCGGCGGGCTGCCGGGGGAGGCCACGGCCCCGGCCGTGGGGCCGGCGGCGGGCGGGGTGCCCGTGCCGGCCGGGTCCCCGGCCCCCGTGGAGGCCGGTGCGCCGGTGGCCGCCGGGGGCACCGGGTCGGGGGCACCGTCCATCCCGGCCACCCCGGTGATCACCGCGACCGTGCCCAGCAGCACCACCGCGACGCCACCGACGGCGAGCGGCAGCAGCCGGTTGGGGCGCCGGGCCGGCGCGCGGTGCACCGGCACCGGCAGCAGCCGCGACGGCTGGTAGGGCTCCTCGGGCGCGCCGGGCTGGCGGACCCGGTGCACCCCCTCGGCCTCCTCGGTGGCGCCGCCGGCCAGGGGGACGACCGCCGGCGGCACGGCGCTGCCGGCCGGCCCGTCCCCGGCGTCGGCCTCGGGGGGCCACCAGCCGGGCGGCGGGTCCTCCGTCGGCTGCCGGGGTGTCGGCACCACGTGCGGCGGCCCGGCGTACGGGTCCGGCTCCGCCGGGCGGTAGCCCGCCTGCGAGGGGTGCTGTGCCGTCGCCGGCCCGTCGCCCGGGGGCGGGGTGCGCGCGGACGGCACGATCGGACCGTCCCGCCCGACGGGCGCGGTGTCGGCGCAGACGTGGTCCGGGTTGGCCGCCGCCCTGGCCAGCCCCGCCACCTGCGTGGCCAGCGGGTCGTCCGCCGGCAGGTGCTGTCGGCACAGCTCCCGGGCCAGCGCCAGGTTGTCGTGCGCCTCGGCGAACTGCCCGCAGTCGCGCCGCATCGCCCCGAGCCGGGCCAGCATCTTGATGCCGCTGGGATGCCCGTCGCCGTAGACCTCGCGGTGCAGCTCCCAGGCGTCCAGCAGCCGGTCGCGGGCCACCTGGCACTGGCCGCGCGCGTACTCCACGGTGGCCAGGTCGGCGTGGGCGGCGAGCACCCGCAGCGACTCGGGACCGTCGAGCGCGGTCAGCTCGATGATCACTTCCTGGTAGAGCCGGGCGGCGCGGGACCAGCTGCCGACCCGGTGCAGCACCGCCGCGAGGGTGGCCGCGGCGGCCACCGTGCGCTGGTCGGAGCGCCCGTGCAGCCGGGTCGCGGCCGCGTACGCGAAGGCGGCCCAGCCCCGGGCCGAGTGCGGCTCGCCGAGGGCGACCAGCACGCGGGCCTGGAGGCTGGCGGCCTCGGCCAGCTCGGGTGTGGCGTTGGCCGGACGCGGGTCGGCGTCGGTCAGCGCGTCGGCGAGCAGCCGTTGGGCACCGGCGAGGTCGCCGGAGGACACCAGGTGGTGCGCCTGGTCAGTCAGTTCACCGAAGCCGGAAGGCACGCCCCATCGTGCTCATCCGACGACGGTAAGTACAAGACCCGAGCGGGAGTGTATTGGTCAAGAACTCGTCAGGTGTGCGGCGAGCGTCTCGCTGATCCGGCGCAACTGGTCCACCTGCGCCGGGCTCAACGCGTCGAACAGGTGCCGGCGTACCCCCTCGACGTGGCCGGGCGCGGCAGCGGCGAGGGTGGCGAATCCCTCGTCGGTGAGGACGGCGATCTGCCCGCGCCGGTCGGTGGGGCACTCCTCGCGGCGGACCCAGCCGGCCGCCTCCAGCCGGGCCACGGCGTGCGAGAGCCGGCTGCGCGACGAGCCGCTGGCCTCGGCGAGGTCGCTCATCCGCAGCCGCCGCTGCGGCGCCTCGGAGAGCCGGACCAGGATCTCGTAGTAGGCGTGCGGCATCCCGGCGTCGCGTTGCAGCTCCCGGTCCAGCGCCTCCATCAGCGCCCGGGAGGCGGTCAGGTACGCGCGCCACGTGTGCTGCTCGTCGGGGTCCAGCCAGCGGGTCATGACGCCCATCATACGCCAGATAGTTGAACGTTCAACAAAATCGCGCTAGCGTCGGTGGCATGGGAATCCACCGCCTCAACCACGCCGTGCTCTATGTCAGTGACCTCGCCCGCAGCGTCGCCTTCTACCGCGACGTGCTGGGCTTCCGGCCGATCCCGATGACGCCGGACGGCTTCCGGGGCGCCGCCTTCCTCCAGGCGCCCGGCTCCACCAACGACCACGACCTCGGCCTGTTCGAGGTCGGCGCGGGCACCGGCCCCTCCACCGCCGGCCGCGGCACCGTCGGGCTCTACCACCTGGCCTGGGAGGTCGACACGCTCGACGAGCTGGAGGTGACCGCCCAGCGGCTCGCCGCCGCCGGCGCCCTGGGCGGCGCGTCCGACCACGGCACCACCAAGAGCCTCTACGGCCAGGACCCGGACGGGCTGGAGTTCGAGATCGTCTGGCTGGTGCCCGCCGACCGGCTCGACGACGCCGCCCTGGCCGCCCGCAAGCGGATCGGCCGGCTCGACCTGGACGCCGAGCGGCGGCGCTACGGCGGCCAGACCCGTGGCGGCGTGGGCGTCTCCGTCCCGGCCTGACCCCGACCGGTCCGACGGCGTCCCGTCCTGACCGGCCGGGGACGGGACGCCGCCCCGACCGCGCGACGCGCCGTCCGGCCCGGATGGGGGAGCTGTGCCCGGCCCGGGACGGGCGTGCGGTAGAACGGCAGCATGCCGACCGACGCCGTCCTGCGCGAGCTGCTCGTCCGACACCTGGAGACCTGGCTGCCGGGGGCGCTGCACCGCGCCCGGCGGGCCACCCTGGCCCTGGCGTACGCCGGCGGCGACGCCGGCTCCGCGGAGGCCGCGCTGCGGGTGGTCGCCCGGCACGCCGACCGGCTGCGGGGCCGCCAGCTCACCGTGCTGGTGCTCGCCGACGGCACCGAGGAGCTGCCGGCCCGGCTCGGCGCCGTGGAGGCGGAGCTGCCGACGGGCGTCGCCGTGCACCTCGTGCCCGGCGGACCGGCCCGGCTGCCGGTGGCGGTCAAGGCGGCCGGCGCGGCCGGCGCGCCCCTGCTGTCCGTCGTGGACGACGCCGCCGCCGATCCCGCCGTGCTGACCGCCGCGGCGATCGGCAAGCCGGCCGACGTGCTGCTCGCCACCGCCGCCGGCACCCCCGCGCGCGCCGCCCTCGCCGACGCCGGGTTCCCGCTGACGACCGAGGTGGAGCTGGTGCCCGCCGACGGGGCCCCGGCGCGGCTGTTCGCCTTCGCGACGGGGTCGGACAAGAGCCTGGAGGCGTTCAAGGAGGCGCTCTGGGCGGTCGACGGTGCCGCCGGCGTGCGCTACCGCGACCCGGCGGGGCGGCTGCTCGACGTCGTCGCCGCCCCGGAGCCCGGCCCGCTGCGCCGCGAGCTGCTGGCGGAGCTGGCGCGCTCCGGCCCGCGTACGGTCACCGAACTGCGCCGGCACGCCCTCACGGCGACCGTCTACCGGTCGTCCGACGCCGTCCGGGCGCTGACCGGCCTGCTCGACGCGGGAGAGGCGACCCGCGACCCGGAGCACGGCCGGCTCGGCGGCGACGTGGTCGTCTCGGCGCGCGGGGGCGGGCCGGCGTCCTGACGCGAACGTCGAGCGGGGTGCCGGTGGATCACCGGCACCCCGCTCGACCTCGGGACCTCACGCCCGGGACTTGTCCTGCTTCCAGGACAGCGGACCCGGCAGGTCGACCCGGTGCGCCTTGGCCCGCGAGTTCCAGGACCAGCGACCGATCTTGATGCTCCAGGAGGAGAAACCGTTCTCGGTGAAGTTCAGGATGATCGGACCGTACTTCTTGCGCTTGCGGAACATCAGACCCATCGTCGGACTCCCTTCGATTCCCTTCCCTGCCCTGTCGAACCCGAACATGCCCGGATCGCCGAATCGTGAAACCCCCGCCCGTCCGGTCTGGA
Source organism: Micromonospora sp. NPDC049060 (assembly GCF_040649055.1). NCBI lineage: Bacteria > Bacillati > Actinomycetota > Actinomycetes > Micromonosporales > Micromonosporaceae > Micromonospora > Micromonospora sp. NPDC049060. Next base: position 55,580 of record NZ_JBEZEV010000012.1, on the reverse strand, counting down.
CGGTGTCGAGGGGCGGTGACGAATCCTGTACGTCCGAGGGGGTCGAACCCCACCCGCCGGCATAGGGGTTCGGAGCGGCGTCGGCCGTCGTCGATCCCGTCCCCGATAGGGGCATTGACCGGGGCCCCGGCCCCCGGCAGCATGGGGCGATGACGCAGCGGGACGATCTTCTCCACGCGGCTCGCCTGCCCGTCGACGCAGGGCTGCCCCGCACCTCCGGCGCCCACCCGACGCCGCAGCCGGCGTGACCACCGTGGAGTGGTCCCGGCAGGGCGATGCCGACCTGCTGCCGGTGGACCGGGACCTGTTCCGGACGCTGCTGCGCCGGCAGGCCGCCACCGTCACCGTCGTCACCGCCGTCGCCCCGGGCACCGCGCCGGCCCACCCGGACGCCTCCGGCGGGCCCGTCCGGGCCGGCTTCACCGCCACGTCGTTCACGTCGGTCTCGCTGGACCCGCCGCTGGTCTCGTTCTGCCTCGGGACCGCCTCGTCGAGCTGGCCCGTCTTCGCCCGGGCCGAGCACGTCGCCGTGCACCTGCTCGGCGCCCACCAGCGGGAGGCCGCCCGGGTCTTCGCCACCGGCGGGATCGACCGGTTCGCCGCCTATCCGCACTGGACGCCGGGGCCGTTCGACGTGCCGCTGCTGACCGGAGCGCTGGCCCGGCTGCTGTGCCGGGTCGTGCACCGGGTGCCGGTCGGCGACCACACCCTCTTCGTGGTCGAGCCGCTCGCGCTCGGCGGCGGCGAGGACGGGGACCCGCTGGTCCACCACCGGGGCGGCTACACCACGACGGGCCCGCCGCCGGGGCCCTGACCGGGCCGGGCCCCGCCCGACGGCGCGGCCGGCCGGCCTGGTCAGGCGGGAGCGCGGTCGATGACGAGCACGCGGGTCACGCTGCCGTCGTCCTCGGCGATGTCGCGTTCGTGGACGAAGCCGATCCTGCCCAGCAGCGACAGCGAGGCGTGGTTGGCGTCGGCGACCGTCGCGTACACGCGGGGCAGGCCGAGGGTGTCGAAGCCGTAGCGGACCAGGGCCCGGGCCAGCTCCGTGCCGAGACCGGCGCCCCAGGCCGGCTTCGCCAGCGCGTAGATGATCTCGTGACCGTCGACCTGGTCCGTCCGCTTGATCTCGGCGTGCCCGACGTAGCGACCGTCCCGGCGCACCGCCCAGACGTCGAAGAGGTCCTCCGCGTAGACCTTCGTGAAGATCCGCCCGAAGAGGGCGCCGGCCGCCTCGGCGCTCAGCGGACCGTCGCCCATGAACCGGCCCACCTCAGGGTCGGTGAGCAGGGCTATGGAGTCCTCGGCGTCGTCCGGCCGGTAGGGCTCCAGCAGCAGGCGCTCGGTGCGCAGGACGGGGGTGGGCATCAGCGCGGCTCCCAGGCGTCGGGCAAAGCCGTCAACCTACGGACGTGGGCGGGCAGCCGACCACTGATTATCTCCGCGAGGCTCACCTCGTCGACCACCCGTCGCACGGCGGCCCGCACCGCGACCCAGAGCCCGGGCAGGTTCTCCGCCGCTCCCTCGTAGCTGGTCTCCTCCGGGCGCAGCCCGCGCACCCCGGCCAGCGGACCCTCCACGGCGCGCAGCACCGCGCCGACGGTCACCTCGCGCGGCGGCCGGGCCAGCGTGTAGCCGCCCTCGGCGCCGCGCTGCGCCCGGACGATGCCGGCCCGCCGCAGGTCGGCCAGGACGGCCTCCAGGAACTTGCGCGGCATGTCCTGCTCCGTGGCGATGGCCTGGGTGGACAGCAGCCGAGGGTACGCGGTGGCGAGGCTCAGGGCCGCCCGTACCGCGTAGTCGCCGCGCGCGGAGATCTGCACCCCGACATCATGCCCCGCGCGGTCGGTCGGTCGCGTCGGCGGGCGGGCGGGGCCGGACCACCGGCCCGGGTACCGGCTGCTCGCGGGCCGCGCGGAACGCGCCCGGGCTCACCCCGACCTCCCGGGTGAAGAACCGGCCGAAGTTCGTCGGCTCGGAGAAGCCCAGCCGCCGGCCGATGCGGGCGATCGGCTCGTCGGTGGCGGCCAGCAGCCGGCTCGCCTGGAGGGCCACCCGCTCGTCGACCACCTGCTTGGCGCTGCGCCCGGTCACCGCCAGGCAGGCCCGGGTGAGCGTACGCACCGAGCAGCCCAGCCGGGCGGCGTAGTCCTCGACCCGGCGGGTGTGCTGGTAGCCGCGTTCGACCTCGCGGCACAGCCGATGGAAGGTGGCGGCCTCGGCCCGGGTCGCCGGGTGGGCGCGTTCGGGCAGCATCGACAGGCGGAGCAGCAGCACGGCGAGCTGGTGGCGGAGCAGTCCGCGCGCGACGGCCAACCCCCGGTGCCGCTGGCAGTCCACTGCCAGCTGGCTCACCTCGTTGATCACCGCGTCCTCGTCCTCGCCGGCGAGCTGGAGCCAGGCCGGGACGGCGTCCGGGTCGACGTCGAGCCCGCGCAGCGCCGCCGGATCCCAGCGCACCACCGTCGCGTCGAGCTGCGGGCCGGCGCAGCGCAGCACCTGGCCGGCGCGCACCCGCAGCAGCGTGCCGGGGCGGCAGGGCAGGGCGCGGAAGTCCAGCTCGGCCGTGCCGTGTCCGCCCGTGGTCAGCACGAGCAGGTCCTTCTCCAGCAGCACCGGACGACGCCAGCGCGGCTCGGGGGCGAGGTCACCGAGGGCGACCGTGTCGATCTCGGCGGGGGCGGTCGCCGGGTTGCCGGGCGGAGCGGGGGAGAGCTGACCGGAAGAGACCATCGCCTGCGACGGTAGCCCGGGGCGACGGTCGACGCATCCCGGGAAGGCCGCCCAGGCCAGCGGCCGGCCGGTCGCACCGTGGCTCCGCCCCGCCGGCCGAGCGGTGCGCCGGGCCGCGCGGGCGCCCGGCGGGGGTTGTCGAGGTCGTCGGGGGCGGGCTACGTTACCGAACGGTAGCGCCGTCCGGTGGAGGCACGGCCGGAGCCGGTCCGCGCGGACCGGGCCGCCCCCGCCCCGGCGGCCCCGGCCGACTCGCGATGGGATGGGCATGACGGATCTGTTCTCGGTCGAAGGCAAGACGGTCCTGGTCACCGGCGGCTCGCGGGGGATCGGCCTGATGATCGCCCAGGGCTTCGTCCGGGCCGGCGCACACGTGATCATCTCGTCCCGCAAGGCGGACGTCTGCGAGGCCGTGGCCAAGGAACTCTCCGCCGAGGGGCGCTGCGAGGCCATCCCCGCCGACCTCGGCGACGACGCCGGCGCCGAGGGCCTGGCCGCCGCCGTCCGGGAGCGGTTCGACCGGCTCGACGTGCTGGTCAACAACGCGGGCGCGACGTGGGGCGCGCCGCTGGAGTCGTACCCGGAGAGCGCGTTCGACAAGCTCTGGGCCGTCAACGTCAAGGCCGTCTTCCGGCTCACCACCGCGCTGCTGCCCGCGCTGCGCGCGTCGGCCAGCGCCGACGACCCGGCCCGCGTGATCAACATCGGGTCCATCGACGGCATCCGGGTGCCGATGATGGAGGTGTACGCGTACTCGGCGACCAAGGCCGCCGTGCACATGCTCACCCGCAGCCTGGCCCACCAGCTCGCCGGCGAGCAGATCACCGTCAACGCGATCGCGCCGGGGCCGTTCGAGAGCAAGATGATGGCGTTCGCGCTGGACGACCCCGCGTCCCGGGCCGCCATCGAGGGGCAGGTGCCGCTGGGTCGCATCGGTCGGCCGGAGGACATGGCCGGCACCGCGATCTACCTGTCGTCGCGCGCCGGGGCGTACCTCACGGGTGCGGTGATCCCGGTGGACGGCGGCATCACCACCCACGGCTGAGCTCGGCGAAGGGCGGGAGACGGTGCGCGTACCCCCTGGTGGGCCGGAGCCGCGCGGACTCGGCAGATCCGCGCGGCCCCGGACGGCCGGTGTGGCCGGTGGTTCAGCGGCCGGCGAGCAGCCGGGTCACCGCGGTGTCGACGTCCAGGTGCTCGGCCTCGCGGCCGCGCGGAACGACGACGTAGGTCCGCCGCAGGAAGCGCACCAGGACGCTGCGCGGCACCTCGAACAGGGCGTTGCCGTCGGGCGACGACAGCGCCAGGGCGACGAAGTCCCCACGCGGGGTGGCCCAGGGCCAGACCCGCACGTCGCCGATGCCGGCCGGCTCGTCGAGGCCCGTGACCAGCAGCTCCCGGGCGAACGACCAGCTGACCGCCTCTCCGCCGGCGGATTCGGCGTGGAACAGGACATGGACCGCATACGGATCAGCAGGGTCGTAACGCAGACTGGCACGCACCGGCAAGGCGGTGGCGTCAGGTGCGACGAGCCTTAGCGACGTCTCGACCTCTACGGTCGTCGGTCGGATGACACTCATGGACGATCTCCCCCCGGCACCGCTGCGGAACGCGCGTGTCCCGCTTTTCCCATACTCAGGTGCTACTCCTGGCTACGCTCCGCCATACGCTGACTTCACCCAGTGGTGGGAAGGGGGTCGGAAAGGCCGCGTGAATGTGAATATTCATGTAGGATTTCCGGTTCTGCCCAGTGCGTGATCCCGCCCGGCATCGGGTGGTTCAGTCGTCGACTTACTCCGGTAACGTCCAGTCGGCCGTTGCAGTGACGGGCGCGAGCCACACTGGGGGAGGAAATGGTTACGAAACGATCCTCAGTGGATCCGATGGCAGTGCCGGGCCCGCCGAACGTCGCGGCCCGAGCAGCCGAAAGGCGGGGGTACGGGGTGCCGACGGAGCAGCACGACCGGCCCGGTCGGCCGACGACCGAGCGGGATGGCGCAGGCGGCACGACGCTGGCCGAGCGGCGGCGGCGACCCCGCTGGCGGCAGCGGCTGAGCACCACCCTCGACCTGATCCGGGCCAACCCGACCGGACGGGTCACCCTCAAGATCTTCATCGCCATCGCCGGCGCCCTCGTCGTCACCATCGGCATCGCCCTCATCCCGCTGCCCGGGCCGGGCTGGCTGCTGGTGATCGCCGGCCTCGGCATCTGGGCCGTCGAGTTCCACTGGGCCCGCCGGCTGCTCGGCTTCACCCGCCGCCACGTACACAACTGGACCCAGTGGGTGAAGGACCGCTCACTCGCCGTACGCTTCGTGCTCGGCTCCGTCGGCCTGGTCTTCGTCGGCTCGGTGGTCTGGCTGTCACTGAAGTACAGCTTCGGCATCGACGTGGTCGCCGAGGCGCTGCACTACCTGGCGACGCACTGACCCGGACCGACCCGGCGTTCTGTCGGGTCGACTGACCGCGGCGCGGCGCGCGGACCCCGGATTTCCGGTCCGGTCCCTCGATCAGGTAGAGTCAGCGGCGCTGAGGGCGATTAGCTCAGCGGGAGAGCGCTTCGTTCACACCGAAGAGGTCACTGGTTCGATCCCAGTATCGCCCACCATCGAAGTAACGCAGAAGAGCCACCCTCGGATGAGGGTGGCTCTTGCTGATTCCGTCGTCAGTCGTCGTTGGGCGTCAGCGGATCGTCAGCGAACGCGTCGCCGATGCGTCGATCCCGCCCGTCGGAAGCGGCCGGTGCTCGTCGAGTACGTGCGAGAGGGCGAGCACGTGACGCCGCGCTGGGCGGTGAGGTGGTCCAGGCAGCAGGAAGTGGCCCCGCCCATCCGAGGTGAGCAGGGCCGTTGGGTCGGTGGGCCAACAGGATGAAAGCCACAGCGTCCCCGGAGCCGGGCGAGACTACCCCCGAAGGCCTCTGAGGTGGATGCTCAGCGGGTGCAGTTGATCTGCGCCAGCACCGAGTAGAGGCCCGGCCACGGCTGCGTCGTGAAGCTTCCAGCGTGGCTGCACTGCGTGTCCGGGTCGAAGCCGTCGGCGCTGGCAAGGGAACGTGCAGCGTTGTTGGCGTTGGTCAGCGCCGTGAAGTAGTTGTTACTCATTCCGTTGCCGTAAAAGGCCTTGGTTTCGGCGGCGACCGCAGGTCCGGAGAGCAGGACGGACGCGGACACCGCCCCGACCAGCGCTGTGGCTGCGACGACCCGACGAAGTGCAGACATGCGAGCTCCACTCTGTTCGATCCGGATGCCGAGCCTGCCAGAGAAATTGACGTACATCAACTACAGTATGAAGCGGATCTCCGGCCCTCCGAAGGAGAGCGAGGGCCGATCAGACGTTGATCGGTGCTGACCGGGACGGCTCCGGTGCGTGGACGGGGGACGGAGTTACGTGACACCATCCACGCGTCAGGATCGGCCCGGCGGCTGCGAGTGTCAGTGTTCCCGTCGGCGGCGGATCTTGATGTCGTCGAGGTCGGTCGACACCGACTTGAGGTCGCGGTAGTCGGCACCGATTCCCGAGACGGCGGCTGCCGCGAGCGCTTCCGCCTTGCTAATCACGATCGCTTCCTCGTCCTCCGCGGTGGCCGAGACCAGGCAACGGAAGGTGAAGGCGAGCAGGGACCGCTCGTAGGTCACGGTGCCTTCCTCGGTGAACTTCGCCCGAAACACGTCGTGTTCGTCAGCCTTGGCGAGCAGCGCGGCCCGCTGCTCGTCATCGAGCGGCGCGAACTTGCCACGCACGATGACCTGATAGGTCTTGCGGGCCATCGCTGAGGGCCTCCGGTTTCGGCTGGGCATCACGACATCGGTCGGCGGCTGGTGAGGCCGGAAGGGCTGCGGGCAGATCGCCGCCGCCATGCCCTGGCCGACCCGTACGGCGGTGGCGACCCTACCCGGAGGAACACAGGAACGCATGGGCATTTCACAGCGGGTGACAGACCGTCAGGGTCCTTGGGTGTAGCTGACGGTCGGAGCTTGCGTCCTGTCGCGCGCGCCGAGGACCTCGTTGACGAAGTCGTCCTTGTTGCGTGCGTAGGCCGTGAGGTCAGCGCCGTGAGCGTGCGCGAGATCGCGCTTGAGGCGCTCGTACCGGGACCGGTAATCCGCCCGGCACCGCAGCGCATCGCGGAACGCGACTCGTCGCCGCCACAGCAGGGAGGTCGGCTCGGTGAGATGAAGCTGGTAGGTGCGCTCCCACCAGTTGTCGGTCTCCGGCTTGAAGAAGTAGTGCGCTTCCTCCGGACGGTGCACACCGTTGCGGTAGCCGAGAGCGGTCACCACCTCGATGGCGGCTACTGCCTCTGAAAGACTGCGCACCGGCGCCATCATGTCGATGATCGGCTTTGCTGCCAGGCCGGGAACCGATGTGGAGCCGATGTGCTCGACTGGCCCGACCAGCCATTGCGCCAGAGCGGTTTCGAGAATGACCCGCTCCTGCTCGAACAGCACAGCCCATTGCGGGTCGTACGGGCTGAGGGTAACCGGTGCGCCGTCCACGAGACCTGCCTTTCAGTATGTAGTACCTGCATCGCGCGGTCGATGTGCCCGGGGACGTCACCGGCCCGACGCATCGTCGATGCCGTACCGCACCATGACGTGCAGGTCCTCGGTAAGTAGATCCTTTGCGAGGCCACGATTCATGAACGCTGCCAACGAGCGGCCTGGCACCGGAAATCTGGGTCTCCCGACTGGTCCAGCAGCACCGCGTGCAAGCGCTCCGCGCGCCAGTCCCACGGCGGTTGCTCGGCTGCCGGTAAGCCGTCGCGCAACTCCCTGGGTGGCCGGTATCCGTGCTCCTCAACGTAATGCAGGATCATCATCGGCGCGGCGTAGATGTCCCCGTCGGGCAGGTAGTAGCGGTACTCGCCGTTGCCCTTGAAGTCCCCGCAGAAGTCGCAGTCGTGCCAGCCGAGCGTGATGCTGCCGAGCCGCTGGGAGGCGGCTCTGAGCCGCTTCAACTGGGCACCGGTCATCGGCGTCGCGCTGGCGCCCTGCACTCCGTGGCGGCTCCCCAGCCACCCGACGGTCCGCATCGGCAGGGGAAAGCCGAGGTAGTCGTACGGCGACAGGTCGAGGTATTCCACGCCACGATCATCCGGCACGTGGGAACCGAGAACGCGCCGTCCGATCGCCGCCAGACTGCGGGTCTCCTGTCGGCCAGGCTGCTGTCATGAACAACGCACTTGACGGCAAGGTAGCTCTGGTTACTGGTGGTGGTCGTGGCATCGGCGCTGCGGTGGCGTTGCGCCTGGCGGAGGACGGCGCCGATGTGGCGTTGACGTTCCAGCAGAATCAGCAGCGCGCCGATGACGTGGTGGACCAGATCAAGGCCGCGGGACGGCGGGCCATCGCCGTGCAGGCGGACAGCGCCGACCCGGCGGCCGTGGTCGGCGCGGTCGACCGGGTCGCCGGCGAGCTGGGTCGGTTGGACATCCTGGTCAACAACGCTGGCGCGTTCCTGCTCGGACCGTTGGAGCAACTGACTCTGGAAGAGTTCGAACAGACTGTCGCGGTCAACGTCCGGGCACCGTTCGTCGCCTCCCAGGCTGCGGTGCGACACATGTCGGCCGGTGGGCGGATCATCAACATCGGCAGCAACGTGGCAGAGCGGGCCGTCTTCCCGGGCTTCGCGCTGTACGCGATGAGCAAGACCGCCCTGATCGGCCTGACCAAAGCACTCGGCCGCGAACTCGGCGGCAGAGCGATCACCGTGAACCTGGTGAATCCAGGGGCCACGGACACGGAGCTGAACCCGGCCGACGGCCCCAACGCCGACACGATCAACGGGTTTACCGCCCTCGGCCACTACGCGGACCCGGCCGATGTGGCCGCTGCGGTGGCGTTCCTCGCCAGCGCCGACGGACGCTACGTCACCGGGGCGACGATCAACGTGGACGGCGGCTTCACCATCTGATCACCGGCTCACCGCCGCCCTGTCCACCCTTGCATCACAGCTACGGCCCGTTCCTCCGTCGGGAACGGGCCGTAGCATTTCCAGTAACTCGGCACCCGAGCCGGACCACCTCGATTCGGCCCGTACACCAGTGAGCCGACCAGCTTGCGTCGAGCGCTTCGCGGCACGAGCGTGCGCCGGAGCACGCGCATGCCGCACGGCGGTTCAGGCCACGAGCAGGCGGAGGCCGAGCTCTGCCGTGTCGAGGGCGAGGATGTCGCGGTTGCGTTCGGCCCACCGGCCTGAGGCGAGGTCTTCGCGGAGATTGCGGACCGCCCGCTGCTCAGCCTGCGGTCCGACTCTGGTCCACACCGAGACCGCGCGGCGGACACGTTCGTCCAGGTACGCCTCGGGCCGGCGCCAGTGTGCCTCGAAGAAGCCGTCGGCGCAGTCCCACGGGACGAGCAACGGCTCCGCACGTCCTCCGATCGCGCTGGTCAGGTCGGCCAGTGAGGGCCAACCGACGAGAAGGTTCGCGAACTCGGGCAGGTAGTCGCGGGTGAGCCAGAACCGTTCACGCCAGCCGGTGTCATCCGCGTCGTACGTGAAGACCACCACGCGGCGGGCCACCCGCCGCATCTCACGCAGCCCGGCGACGGGGTCCGGCCAGTGGTGAAGGGTGCTGACGGCCATCGCGGCGTCGAAGGACTGGTCCTCGAACGGCAGATTCTCCGCATGGGCGGCCACGCACGGCGCCGCGCCCGCGGGACGCTGCGCCCGCATGACCGCCGACGGTTCCACGGCCGTGACGTCCCGGTCGGGTGGTTCGTAGGAGCCGGTGCCAGCCCCGACGTTCAGCACCGTCCGTGCGTCCCCCAGCGCGTCCCAGATGCGGGCGGCGATCCGTGGCTCGGTGCGCCGCGTCGCCGGGTAGGCAGAGCCGATGGCGTCGTACAACTGTGCGCCGAACACCTTCAGCTGCTCCTCCGGCGTCGTCCTGATCCCCATCGCCCGTGCCTCCAGTTCCCTGTCTATGGCCGTCACCATGGCGGCAGCGCGGTCGCGCTGGTCCATCAGCAGGCCGCGCAGCCGGCACAGGTGCGCGACCGCGTCGGTGGCCGGGTCGTCGACCAGATCTGCGATCTCCCGCAGTCCGAAGCCGAGCCGCCGGTAGGCGAGCACCTCCCGCAGCCGTTCCACATCGCCCGCGGAATAGGCCCGGTGCCCGGCCGCGGTCCGCGTGGACGGCTCCAGGAGGCCGATCTCGTCGTAGTGATGCAGGGTGCGGACGCTGACCCCGGCCAATTCCGCCACACGCCCCACCGTCAGGTGCTCCGCCACGCCCCCGACTATGTGGCATGACGTCGCGTGAGGAGCAAGCGCTCCGCCGCAGGCGACTCGTACGTCGCGGCCACCGCCGCATCCGCAACGACCGCCACCACCTCGACGACCTCGCCCCGCAACGTGCCGTTCTGCCTCGGTGGTCAGTCCCGACGGGATCGCGAAATTCGCGGCGTCCTTGCCCGACTGTTGGGCGAGGATGGAGGGCTCGTGACCGCCGCCGTGGCGCGGCACGGCGGCGGTCCGTCCGGTCTGAGGAGGCCCCCTCTTGTTCGCACTTCCATCGATGCGCGTGTTGCGGGAGCGCGACTTCCGGCTGCTGCTCGGCGGGCGCATCACCTCGCAGTTCGGCAACCAGATCACCGTCGTGGCCCTGGCCTTCGGGGTGCTCGAACTGACCGGTTCCGCCTCCGACCTGGGGCTCGTGCTCGCCGTGGAGGCGTTCTCCCTGGCGCTGTTCCTCGTGGTCGGCGGCGCGGTCGCGGACCGGATGTCCCGGCGCCGGCTCATGATCACCGCCGACCTGGTGCGGTTCGCGTCGCAGGGCGTGATGGCGGCGCTGCTGATCTCCGGCCACGCCAGGATCTGGCACCTCCTGCTGTTGCAGGTGGTGTCCGGAATCGCCTCGGCGTTCTTCATCCCGGCCGTCAGCGCCCTGCAACCGGAGACGGTGCCGGCGGAGCACCACCGGGAGGCCAACGCGCTGCGGGGGCTGATGATCGCGGCTGCGGGGGTGGTGGGGCCGGCTCTGGGCGGGCTGCTGGTGGTGGCGGTCGGCGCCGGTTACGCGCTGGCGCTGGACTCGCTCTCCTTCCTGCTCAGCGCCGTGCTCATCAGCGCGATCCGGGTCGGCGCCGCGCCCGTCGCCAACTCGGGCAAGAGCGTGCTGCGTGACGTTCGGGACGGCTGGCAGGACTTCCGGTCGCGCAGGTGGCTCTGGCCGGTGACCCTCCAGAGCGCGCTCGTGCGGATGCTCGGCCTGGCACCGTTCATGGTGCTCGGCCCGCTGATCGCGAAGGACGAGCTCGGCGGGCCGGCCAGCTGGGGCCTCATCCTGGGCGCGATCAGCCTCGGGGCGTTCGTCGGTGGATTCGTCGCCATGTCGGCCCACCCCCGGCGGCCGTTGATCCCGGCGGTGGCCGGCGCGTTCCTCTTCGTACCCATGCTCCTGCTGCTCTCCGTCGCGGCCTCCCCGGTCGCTATCGCCGCGGTCGCGTTCCTCGGCGGGATCGCCCAGTCCGTCTTCTGGACGTACTGGCAGACGGCCATGCACGAGAACGTCCCGCCGGAGACCCTGTCGCGGATTAGCTCGTACGACTGGTTGGGCGCCTACACCTTCGAACCGATCGGGTACGCCCTGGCCGGTCCGGCGAGCGCCCTGATCGGGGCCAGCGCGACGCTGGTCGCCGGGGCCGGCGCCGTCGCGGTCGGCACGGCAGCGACACTCGCGGTGCCGGAGGTACGCCGACTGCGGGCTCGGTCGGCCGGCACGGAGGACCCGCAGCCAGCCAGCGCGACGGGCGGATCCACCGACGCGGCGCGGGCACAGGGTTCTCCGGCACCTTAGGCCCACCGGCGACCGGCGGAGCCCCGGCACGCAGGCGAAGCGCCCACGACGCCACAACGCCATGGGTTGTCTCGACCATGCCCTCGCTGATCAGCTGGTTCACCCGCGCTTCCCTCGTAGGCTGAGCCGCACAGACGGGGGAGGAGGCTGGGGTGACGGAGACGACCGTGGCCGAGGTGATGGCCGAGTTGGCCGCGCTCGAGGACCCGCAGGCGCGCGAGGTGAACAGGAGACACGGTGACGACCACGGTGTGAACCTCGGCAAGCTGCGCGCCCTCGCGAAGCGGCTCAGGACGCAGCAGGAACTCGCGTGCCGGCTCTGGGCGACGGACGACACCGCGGCGAGGCTGCTGGCGATCCTGATCTGCCGCCCGAAGGCGTACGGGCGTGACGAGTTGGACGTCATGTTGCGCGAGGCGCGCACACCCAAGGTGCACGACTGGCTCGTGAACTACGTGGTGAAGAAGAACCCGCACTCCGAAGAGCTTCGCCTGGCGTGGTCCGCCGATCCCGATCCCGTGGTGGCGAGTGCCGGCTGGGCCCTGACCGCCGAACGCGTGACGAAGAAGCCCGAAGGCCTCGACCTCGAAGGACTGCTCGACGTCATCGAGGCGGAGATGGGAGACGCGCCGGATCGCCTGCAGTGGGCGATGAACGAGTGCCTGGCTCGGATCGGGATCGAGCACGCCGGGCACCGCGCCCGTGCGATCGAGATCGGTGAGCGCCTGGGGGTGCTGAAGGATTACCCGACCTCCCCGGGCTGCACGTCTCCGTTCGCGCCCGTCTGGATCACCGAGATGGTGCGCCGGCAGCAGGGCCGTTCGTGAGGAACCGGTGACGAGCGCAGCGTACTGACGGGCAGATCCTGTCGGCCTGGGAACGACAAAGGCCGCGCGTGCGGGGCCGGAGAACACCAAAGGCAAGGAGGGGAACTCCTTGCCACCATTAACATATACCGCACCTCAGGGCTTGCGGCAAGACCCCCGTCGTGGCGCAGAATCGTCGGCCGAGCGCAGAAATCGGCACACCATGGGGGATTCATGTTCGATGTGATCATTGTTGGCGGCGGCCCGACCGGCATGATGCTGGCGAGTGAATTGCGTCTTCGGGGCGTCCACGTGCTCGTGATCGAGAAGGACGCCGAGCCGCCGCCGTTCGTGCGGTCGCTCGGGCTGCACGTGCGCAGTATCGAGGTGATGGATCAGCGGGGGCTGTTGGAGCGGTTCCTCGAAAACGGCAGGCAGTATCCGCTCAGGGGATTCTTCGCGGGCATCGAAAAGCCCGCCCCGATCGGGCTGGACACCGCCCACGGATACGTGCTCGGCATTCCGCAGACGCTCACCGACCGGCTGCTCGCGGAACACGCGGCCGAAGTCGGGGCCGAGATCCGGCGTGGTGGTGCGGTGGTCGGGTTGGCGCAGGACGACGACGGTGTGACCGTACACCTTGGCAGTGGCTCCGCGACCGCGTTGCGGGCGCGGTTCGTCGTCGGCTGCGACGGTGGGCGCAGCACGGTTCGGAAACTGCTCGGGGTCGGATTCCCCGGCGAGCCGTCGAAGATCGACACCCTGCTGGGCGAGATGGAGGTGACGGCGTCCCCGGAACACCTCACCGAGGTGATGACCGAGGTGCGCAGGACGGAGAAGCGGTTCGGGATCGGGCCGTCGGGCAAGCCGGGGGTGTTCCGGGCGGTCGTACCGGCGGAGGGTGTGGCCGAGGACCGTTCGGTGCCGCCGACGTTCGAGGAGTTCACGCGACAGCTACGCAGGTACGCCGGCACCGACTTCGGCGCGCACTCCCCGCGCTGGCTGTCGCGCTTCGGCGACGCGACCCGCCAGGCCGAGCGCTACCGGGTCGGCCGGGTGTTCCTGGCCGGGGACGCCGCGCACGTCCACCCGCCCATGGGTGGGCAGGGACTCAACCTCGGCATCCAGGACTCGTTCAACCTGGGCTGGAAGCTGGCGGCGGCCGTCAACGGCTGGGCGCCGGACGACCTGCTGGACAGCTACGAGTCCGAGCGGCATCCGGTGGCCGCCGACGTGCTGGACAACACCCGCGCACAGATGCAGCTGACGACCAACGAACCCGGACCACAGGCGGTTCGGCGGTTGTTGGCGCAGCTCATGGACTTCAACGACGTCAACCGGTTCCTGATGGAGAAGATCACGGCGATCGACATCCGGTACGACTTCGGTGCGGGCCACGACCTGCTCGGGCGGCGGCTGCGCGACGTCGGGCTGAAGCACGGGCGTCTGTTCGAGCTGTTGCGCACCGGCAACGGGCTGCTGCTCGACCAGACGGGGCGGCTCGCGGTGGACGGCTGGGCCGACCGGGTCGACCACGTCGCCGACGGCAGCGACGAGTGGGGCGTGCCGGCGGTACTGCTCCGGCCGGACGGGCACGTCGCGTGGGTCGGCGAGGACCAGCAGACGCTCGACGTCGCGCTCGCCAGGTGGTTCGGCGCCGCGGGAACTCCCACGGCCGGGTGAGGGACGCAGGCGCGTCGAAGGTGGACAGCGACGGTCGCCGTACGGGGATAGTGTGCTCGCGACCGGCCCTCACGATCGGACACCCGGATGACGCTCTCCAGGACGACGGCCACGCCGCAGTGCGACCGCCGATGATCGACCCGCGACAGGCCCACGACGTGGCCCACGCGATCGCCGCGGCGGCCCTGGGCCGGGACCCCGGCCCCATGACCGTCGCCGACAGCCTCTCGCACCACGTCTACCTGGGGGCGGACGTCGTCGTGAAGGTGATCGACGCCGACCGCCACTCGCGACTGGACCGGGAGATCGCCCTCGCGCCCCACCTGCCCGCCGGCATCACGGCGCCGCTGCTCGACAGCGGGCGCTACGAGCTGGAGACCCGCGAGGTCCGCTACGCCTGCTACGCCCGCGCGCCCGGGGCGACGCCCGGCATGGACATGCCCGGCGTGGACGAGGTGACCGCGCGCCTGCTGGCGGCGGAGGCGGTGCAGCGGCTGCACGCACTGCACCGCTGGACGCCTGCGGCCCCCGCCCGGCAGACGCTGGCAGAGACGCTCGACCACGGCGGATTCGTCAGCCAGGCAGCGCTCTTCGCCGAGGTGGAGAGCCTTGCCGCCCTGAACCGGGACGGGATCATCCCTCGCCGGGTGCTCGACGGTCTGGCGGCGATAGCGGAGGGCGCGCCGGCGCAGGCGAGCGTGGCCGTCCCGGTCCACGCGGACTGCCACTGGGGGAACTGGCTCGCTCGTGACCGCAGTGTGACGGCGCTGCTGGACTTCGAGTGGGCGCGCTTCGGTGAACCGATGGATGACTGGTTCTTCCTGGTCCGGTTCAGCGGCCCGCACATGGAGGCCGTCCTCGACGTCGTCGCCGACGAGACGGGGACGTCCCCGGCCACCCTGCGCCGGGAGTGCGAGGTGCGCGAGGCGAGCTACCTCGCCGCGGACCTCCGCGTCTCGCTCCAACGCCCGGACATTCCCGCGCAGACGGTTGCCGAGAACGTCCGTGACCTCGAGGAACTCGTTCTCGAGAACCCCTGGTGGCGCCACGCCCCGTGACGCCGGCGGCGGCGTGGGCGGGTGTCCGCGCGCTCTGCGGCAGACGGCGCGTGCGCGTTTCCGCGCCGCCGGGCGGGCCGCGTCCCCGTGTCAACCGCCGGGGTCGGCGTCGCGCGAGGTTTGCGGCGTCGACGGCGACGTCACCGGGGACGGGAAACCGGACGTGGTCGCCGTCGCGTACGACAAGGTTGCCATCCTGCGGCAGCTCTGACGCCCGGCGGCGTGCCGCCCACGGGGCAATGCCGGGGCGCGCGTCGTGCGATCATGATCCACAACGCAAGACAGTCGACTGTGGATTGGGCCTTGGTGACCATGAAGAGAGTGTTCTCGACCCTGATGGCACTGGTGACCGTCGCGTCGGTCATGACGATCGGCGCACCCGCCGCCCAGGCGGCCGGCTCCTGCTCAGGCACGATCATCTACAGCCAGGTGCAGTCCTCGGGCTACGGCGAACTGGTGATCTACTACAACAGCAGCAACGGGGGCACCAACAGCGCATGCTTCTACCACCGGGGCGCGGCCTACGGGAAGTCGGCACCGACCTTCGTGCAGATCTACCGCTGCGCCGAGCGTTCCGGTGAGGGCGCGCACTGCACCCGCTCGGGCAGCGCGGACACCGACTCCGGTGACTTCAGCTACCACGCCGGCCCGGTCGGCGTCACCGGCACGGCGTCCTACTGCGTCGAGGCGGTCGGCTACATCGGCTGGGCGGGCGCGCGCCACCAGATCTACAGCCGCCGGCAGGGCTGCTGACGCATCGCCCCGGCCCGGCTGGCCCGCGGACCATGTGCCGGCTACGGCCCAGGGGGCACTCCCGAGACGGGGGTGCCCCCTTTCGCCGTTCCCGGCAGCCTCGCGTGGCTAGCCGCGCTTGTCCCACCGGTCGGCGTCGGGGAGGGCCAGCAGTTGTACGAGGTCGCGCACCTCGGCGGACGCGTCGTGTTCCCGCAGCGCGGCCGGCGCGTGCCGCAGCACCCACATCGACAGCGCGAGGCACGTCGTGTCCTCCTCGTCCCGCCAGCTCGACCAGGGCAGACGGTCGACGACCAGGTCGTACGACCACTCGTCCGCCGCCGCGACCAGTCGTCGCCGAGCCGTCGGGTCGGCCAGCAGCCGCGCCCAGGTGTCCAGCCACGGGGCGAGCTGCCCGGTGACCTCGGCGACGAAGGCCAGGGCCTCGTGGGCGGGGACCCTCGCCCCGGGATCCACAAGCGTGTGCTGCCACCAGGCTGCCAGGAACTCCCGTACCGCGTCGCGTTGCGCGGCGGGCCAGTCCTGCCAGCGGCCCTTGACGAACAGGCGGGCCAGGGAATCCATTCCGGAGACCGACTCCACCTCACCCGCCGCGAGGCGTCGGGTGACCGGGGGCAGGATCCGGCGCAGCAGCGGCCCCGGGTAGTGCCAGTCCGTGGTCCAGTACGTTCGGCGGAGCAGGTCTTCGTCGAGCGGCGCGTCCGGAGTCTTGAGCAGCGCCAGCTCCTCGGCGCTGCCCCAGTGACACTCGCAGTTGGACTCCCGCCGGTGGGCGGTCATGCCTCGGAACGCGGCGGCCACGCCCGCCAGCGCCGCGTCCAGGCGGCGGTTCACATCGGTCAGGTCAGGGGTCACGGCGGGACCGCCTTCGAGGACTCCGGGGCGTACGCCTGCCGAAGAGAGAGAGCCTAGACCGCGTCGCGGGCGGGTCGTACGCCAGTCGGGCGGGCGCCTTGCCGGCAAGGATTGAATGGTGGTTCAATCCTTGCGTGGTCTACCGGAGCACCGAACGCGTGAAGGCCCGGCTCAGCGCGTCCCGGGAGCGGATCATCGCCGCCGCGCTGGAGATCATGGCCGAGCACGGGTACGCCGGCTGCTCGGTCGCCGCCGTCGCCGAGCGGGCCGGGATGGCGACCGGCAGCGTCTACCGGCACTTCCCCACCAAGGCCGACCTGGTCGCCGAGGTGTTCCGCACCGCCTCGCAGCGGGAGGTGGACGCGGTGGCGCGCGCGGCGGCCTCGGAGGGCACCGTCGCCGAGCGGGTCACCGCCGTCATCGAGACGTTCTCCGGCCGGGCGCTGCGCTCGCCCCGGTTGGCGTACGCGCTGCTCGCCGAGCCGGCCGACCCGGCGGTCGACGCCGAGCGGCTCGTCTTCCGCCGCGCGTACGCCGCGCTGATCGCCGGTCACGTCGCCCAGGGGGTGGCGAGCGGCGAACTTCCCCCGCAGGATCCCGAGCTGACCGCCACCGCGCTGGTCGGCGCCCTGGCCGAGGCGATGGTCGGCCCCCTCGCTGCCGGGGTCGCCGGGCCGCGCACCATCGAACACCTGATCACCTTCCTCCACCGCGCGCTGGGAGTGTCGCCGTGACGACGCACGAGGTCCTCAACCAGGTTCCGCCGCTGGTCGGTCACGACACGGCCGACGACGCGGCGCTGCTCGACGGGCTCGACCGCGAGGGCGCCGGCTGGGCCGCCGCCGAGCTGCACGAGCTGGGCCGCCTCGGCGGCGGCGAGCAGGCGATCGAGCACGGGCGGCTGGCGAACGAGCACCCGCCGGTCCTGCGCACCCACGACCGGCACGGCCACCGCGTCGACGAGGTGGAGTTCCACCCGGCCTGGCACGAGCTGATGCGTACCGCGGTCACGCACGGCCTGCACGCCGCGCCGTGGGCGGACGACCGGCCGGGCGCGCACGTGGCCCGCGCGGCCAAGTTCTACACCTGGCGTCCCGACGCCGGCCACGGCTGCCCGATCTCGATGACCTACGCCGCCGTGCCGGCGCTGCGGCACGCCCCGGAGCTGGCCGCGCGCTACGAGCCGCTGCTCACCGCCACGTCGTACGACTTCGGGCTGCGTCCGCCGCTGGCCAAGCGGGGACTGCTGGCCGGCATGTCGATGACGGAGAAGCAGGGCGGCTCGGACGTACGCGCCAACACCACCACCGCCCGCCCCGAGCCGGACGGCACCTACCGCCTGCTCGGGCACAAGTGGTTCACGTCGGCGCCGATGTGCGACGTCTTCCTCACCCTCGCCCAGGCGCCGGGCGGGCTCACCTGTTTCCTCGTCCCGCGCGTCCTGCCGGACGGCACGCGCAACCCGATGCGGCTGATGCGCCTCAAGGACAAGCTCGGCAACCGCTCCAACGCCTCCGCCGAGATCGAGTACGAGCACGCGGTCGCCTGGCGGGTCGGCGACGAGGGCCGTGGCGTGCGCACCATCATCGACATGGTCAACCTGACCCGCCTCGACTGCGTCATCGGCGCGGCGGCCGGCATGCGCCAGGGCGTGACCACCGCCGCCCACCACGCCACCCACCGGCAGGCCTTCGGCCGGTACCTCGTCGAGGCGCCCCTGATGCGCAACGTGCTCGCCGACCTCGCGGTCGAGTCCGAGGCCGCCACCGTCCTGATGATGCGCCTCGCCGGGGCCACCGACCGGTCCGCGCGCGGCGACGCCGGCGAGACCGCGTTCAAGCGGCTCGCCCTCGCCGTCGGCAAGTACTGGGTCTGCAAGCGCTGGCCGGCGCATGCCGCCGAGGCCCTCGAATGCCTGGGCGGCAACGGCTACGTCGAGGAGTCGGGCATGCCGAGGCTGTTCCGCGAGTCCCCGCTGAACTCGATCTGGGAGGGCTCGGGCAACGTCGCCGCGCTGGACGTGCTGCGCGCCCTCAGCAGGGAACCCGAGGTCATGGCGGCGTTCCAGGCCGAGGTCGCCGCTGCGGCCGGCGCCGACGCCCGGCTCGACGCCGCCGTACGCGAGGTGCAGGCCGAGCTGTCCGACCGCGACGACGTCGAGCTGCGGGCCCGCCGGGTCGTCGAGCGGCTCGCCCTGGTCCTGCAGGGCTCGCTGCTGGTGCGGCACGGCCACCCCGCCGTCGCCGACGCCTTCTGCGCCTCCCGGCTCGGCGGCGACCACGGCCAGGCGTACGGCACGCTGCCCCGCGGCGTCGACTTCGCCGCGATCATCTCCCGCGCCGTGCCCAAGGTGGGCTGACCGCCACCGACCGGGCCCCGACCTTCGCGCGAAGGAGCGCCCCTTCCGGCGGTCGACCCGCCCGCCGACGTGGCGTCGCCCACTCTCCGGCGGTCGGAAATCCTACGCCGATCGTCGGTGCCGCTCGTTAGTCTGCCTGCGGACAGTGTCAGCACGTGACAGGTCGAGGCACGGCTCGCGCCGGCCACCACGGGGACCCAGGAGAATTAGTGACACAACAATCCATCGCGACCTCGGACAAGCTCGACGCCTCGGTGCTCAAGATCGCCGGGGTCGTCGTCCTCGGCGCGATCATGTCGATCCTCGACGTGACGGTCGTCGGCGTCGCCCTGCCCACCTTCCAGCGCGAGTTCCAGGCGTCCTACGCCGAGGTCGCCTGGACCATGACCGCCTACACGCTGGCCCTGGCCACGGTGATCCCACTCAGCGGCTGGGCTGCCGACCGGTTCGGCACCAAACGCCTCTACATGATCGCGTTGGCCCTCTTCACGATCGGGTCGGGGCTGTGTGCCACCGCCGACACCCTCGGGGAACTGGTCGGCTACCGCGTGCTCCAGGGCCTCGGTGGCGGCATGCTCATGCCGCTGGGCATGACCATCATGACCCGGGCGGCCGGTCCGCACCGGATCGGTCGGCTGATGGCCGTCCTGGGCATCCCGATGCTGCTCGGGCCCATCGGCGGCCCGATCCTCGGTGGCTGGCTGATCGACATCGCGAGCTGGCACTGGATCTTCCTGATCAACCTGCCGATCGGCGCCGTCGGGCTCGTCTACGCCGCACTCGCGCTACCGAAGGACAACCCCGAGCCGTCCGAGTCGTTCGACTTCCTCGGCATGCTGATGCTCTCGCCGGGGCTCGCCCTCTTCCTCTACGGCGTCTCGTCGCTGCCCGAGACCGGCACGTTCGCCGACACCGGGGTGTGGGCACCCATGCTGGTCGGCGGCGCGCTCCTTGTCGCCTTCGTCATCTACTCCTTCCGGCCCCGGCACCCCCTGCTGGACCTGCGGCTGTTCGCCAACCGCAACCTGACCATCGCGTCCGTCACCATGTTCGTGTTCATCATCGCGTTCATGGGCGCCGGCCTGCTGTTCCCGAGCTACTTCCTGCAGATCCGCGGCGAGTCGACGCTGACCGCAGGCCTGCTGATGGCGCCGCAGGGCATCGGCGCGATGGTGACCATGCCGGTGGCCGGGATGCTTGCCGACCGGGTCCCCGTCGGCCGTACCGTGCCGTTCGCGCTGGCACTCATCGCCGTCGGGTTCTTCAGCTTCACCCAGGTCGACCCGCAGACCTCCTACGTCCTGCTCTGCGGGTCGCTGTTCGTCATGGGCCTGGGAATGGGCGGCACCATGATGCCGATCATGACCTCGGCGCTGAAGACGCTCAAGGCGCACGAGGTGGCCCGCGGCTCCACCCTGGTCAACATCCTCCAGCAGATCGGCGGGTCCGTGGGCGCCGCCATGATGTCGGTGATCCTCACCAGCGAGCTCAACGACTCCCGGCCGATCCCCGGGGTGACCGACCCGAGCGGGGAGCCGGTGACGGAGGCCGGTCTCGCCATCGCCCTCCAGCAGCAGCCGGAGCTGGCCGAGCAGTTCCCGGTCGACCCATCGCTGATCCAGCGTGGCCTCGACTTCGCCGCCAGCTCCTTCGCCACCACGTTCTGGGTCGCGTTCGCGCTGGTGCTCCTCACGTTCGTCCCGGTGGCGTTCCTGCCGCGTCGGCGCGAGCCGTCGCACCTGCTCGACGGCCAGCAGGAGGGGCAGCCGAAGGCTCCCGTCATCGTCCACTGACGCGACGCTGCGGCCCCCGGGACGCCCCTGGGGGCCGCAGCGCCCGTCGGGTCAACGCTGCCGTGGCGCGGGGGCGTGCTCGTCGTGGGCGCCGTGGTAGCCGGCGGCCTGGAGGGCGAACAGTTCAGCGTACCGGCCACCGGCGGCGACGAGTTCGGCGTGACTGCCGGCCTCGACCAGCGCGCCGTCGTGCATGACGAAGATCCGGTCGGCGTGCCGGACGTTGGCCAGCCGGTGGGTGATGAGGATGGTGGTCGCCCGACCCTGCCGGTCCCGGATGGCCTGGAACAGGGCGTCCTCGGCGCGCGGGTCGAGGGCGGAGGACGGCTCGTCCATGACCAGCAGCTCGGCGTCGCGGAGGAAGCCGCGGGCGGCGGTGATGCGCTGCCACTGGCCGCCGGAGAGGTCCTGGCCCCTGGCGAACGTCCGGTCGAGCAGCGTCTCGTACCCGTCGGGGAGCTCCTGGATCATGTCGTGCGCGACGGCACGGGCGGCGGCGGCCTCGATCCGGTCCTGCCGGGCCTCGCTCTCGACGTCGCCGACGGCGATGTTCGTCGCGGCCGTGAACGGCCACTTGTGGTATTCCTGCGTGACCACCGCGATGCGGGCCCGCAGCCCGTCGAGGTCCCACTCGGGCAGGGGCCGCCCGTTCCAGCAGATGACGCCCTCGGTGGGCGCGCGCAGGGTGGCGATCATCGCGGCAAGGGTGGTCTTGCCCGAGCCGTTCTCGCCCACGAACGCCACCGTCTGCCCCGCCGTGATCGTCAGCGTCACGCGGTCCACGGCGGGGACGTCCCGGTCGGGGTAGCGCAGGCTGACCTCCCGCACGGCCAGTTCGCGCAGCGGGCCGGGGCCGGCGCCCGCCGCCGGGTCGGGCAGGTAGTCGGCGGCGCGGGTCATGAACCCGGTGTAGTCGCCGAAGTGCTGGCCCTCGGTGTAGACGCGGTCGACCTGGAAGGTGGTGACGGCCAGCGAACGCTGCGCGGCCTGCACCGCGACCACGCAGGTCGCCGCCGCCGCGAGCGGGATCTGACCGTCGACGAGCAGCAGCCCGAGCAGGAGGTAGACCACGGCGGTGGCGATTCCACCGATCACCGCCCCGACCGTGGTGGTCGTGGTGACCCGGCGGGCGAGGGCCAGCTCGATGTCGGTCTCGACCTCCATCACCCGGTCGTACTGGTCCAGCAGGAAGCGGCGCAGCCCGTAGGAGCGCAGCTCCGGCGCCGAGTCCCGCTCGGCCATCAGCCGGTGCAGCAGCCACAGTCGCCGTCGCCGCACCGAGCCGGCCGTGTAGGTCCGGTAGCGCAGGTGCCCGGCCCGCAGCGACGCCCAGGCCTTGGGCAGCGTCGCGACCAGCAGCGCCAGCAGCAGCAGCGGGTGGATGACGACGACGGCGACCGCCACGGCGAGCAGGCCGGCCAGCCCGGCGAGCAGGTTCATCGACGACTCCACCAGGTCGACAGTCGACTCGGTGCCCCGGGAGGCGCGCTCCATGTCGTCGGCGAACGCGTCGGCGTCGAACGCCTCCAGCCGTACCGCCGTGGACATCTCGAACAGGCCGCGTTCCACCTCCCGGCTCACCCGCGGGGTGAGCCCGTTCTGCGCGTACCCGGTGGCGATGCCCATGCCGGCGCGCAGCGCGGTCGCCCCCGCCAGCACGGCGAGCGCGGGCGTCGCGGCGACCACCTTCTCCGTGGTCGGGCCCCCGGCGAACAGCTCGACGAGCACCCGCTGGGTGGCCAGCAGCCCGAAGGCGGCCATCGCCCCGCCGCCGAGTGTCGCGGCGGCCACCACCGAGGTCCGGAGGCGGTCGGCCCGCCAGCTGGTCCGGACCGCCGTCCAGACCAGCCGGGGCAGTTCGGCGAACACGGTGAACAGGCCGGCTTCCGACCGCGCCTGCATCCCGGTCTCCCAGTACATCGTCCGCAGCTCCGGCAGGACCGACTGCGCCCCTACCGGAGCCGACTGTTCCGACGTGGTGTCCCGTTCGGTGCGGGTGGCGGCTCCGGTCACGGGCGTGTCTCCTCGCTGCGCGGTGACGTGGTCGTCGGTCGCGCCCGGGTGGTGGCACGGCGGGCGGCGGGGGTCGCCCCCCACCGTCTCCACTCAGGGCATTCGACCAACTACCAATGGTCACTGCCAGCGACGCGCCGGTCCATCCCCCTGGGCAGGGAAGATGGCGCGTACTTGCCGGTGGCGCCCGGCCGGAGGGCGTCCTCCGTCCTCCGGCGCCGGGCCGCTCACGCCGCCGCGGTCGGCTGCCTCGTGGGATCGGCGGCGGCCCTGCCACGCCGCGCGGCGACGAAGCCGAAGGCGGTGGCGGTGAAGAACATCAGGATGCCGTAGATCGCCGGTGGCATACCGATGTCGGTGTTGTTGAGCAGGGCCGGGCTGAGTGCGATCGTGATGGCCAGGGTGGCGTTGTGGACGCCGATCTCGAACGACGACGCGACGGAGTCCCGGTGCCCGACGCGCAGCAGGCGCGGCGCCGCGTACCCGATGGCCAGGCTGAGCAGGTTGAACAGCAGGGCGATGAGGCCGACCGCGCCGATGGTGGCGGCGAGTTCGTCCTTGACGCCGAGGACCGCGCCGACGATCACGACCATGAGGACCACGATGGAGAGGATCTTCACCGGTCGCTGCATACGCTCGGCGAACGCGGGACGCCGCTGCCGGACGACCATGCCGATCGCGATCGGGATGAGCACCAGGGCGAACACCTGGAGCACCTTGTCGAACTGGAGGCCGAGCGAGCTGTCCGAGCCCATGAACGCGGCGACGGAGAGGTTGACGATCACCGGCAGCGTGAACAGGGCGAGCACCGAGTTGATGGCGGTCAGGGTGACGTTCAGCGCGACGTTGCCCTGGAACAGGTGGCTGAAGAGGCTGGCGGTGCTGCCGCCGGGGGAGGCGGCGAGCAGCATCATGCCGACGGCCAACTCGGGGCGCAGGTCGGCGGCGAGCACCAGGCCCAGGCAGACGGCCGGCAGGACCAGCATCTGGCAGACCAGGGAGATGATCACGGCCCGGGGATAGGCGACGACGCGACGGAAGTCGGCGATGGTCAGGGTGAGGCCGAGGCCGAGCATGACGATGCCCAGCGCGATGGGGAAGAGCACGAGCGACAGACCGGTATTCACAGTGCTGGGCCTCCTGATCGCGGTACGCCAGGGATCACCGGAGCTTCACACCACGACGGGTGCGCCCGCATCTTGCAACGTGCGCAGACGACCGTCAATGGGTGTCGTCCACCGGCCGTACCCCGGCGCCGGCCCCGGGCGACGGGGCCGACGCCGCGACGCGGGTCAGAAGGGC
Organism: Micromonospora sp. NPDC049060; assembly: GCF_040649055.1. Lineage (NCBI taxonomy): Bacteria > Bacillati > Actinomycetota > Actinomycetes > Micromonosporales > Micromonosporaceae > Micromonospora > Micromonospora sp. NPDC049060. The sequence goes on along the minus strand of NZ_JBEZEV010000012.1, from coordinate 31,422 downwards.
CACTGGTCGCGTGACCCCGCCTCGATGAGCGGAATCATCGCGAACGCGGCGTCGGAGAGGCCGCCGAACGTGTGCCGGTTGCCGGCCGCCGGTGCGTGCCCGACCCGGTACCCGGCCAGGTTCCAGGTGTACACCGGTATCCGCGCGGGCACGGCGGCCGTGACGTCCGCCGCGCCGTGCCAGTGCGCCTGCTCGTCGGTGAGGATGACCACCCGGTCGTGCCCGTCGTAGTGGTCGCGCACCGCCTTCTCGGTCTGGGTCCCGGCGCCGTGGAAGTAGCCACCCTCCTTGAACCGGCGCACCGCCGCCAGCACCGACTCGCCGGCGACGGCCGGGAACACCGTGCTGGCGTTGGAGAACGACACCACCGTGGCGTCCCGCGCGCGGGCGGCCAGCGCGAGGCCGAACACGGTGGCCGCGTCCCAGCAGCGCAGCGTGCCGTCCTTGCTGAACGCGGTGTTCATCGACCCCGACGTGTCGATCAGAACCAGGGTCCGCCGGTCCAGGGCGGGCACGTGCGCCAGCGCCTGCTGCAACGCCCGCTCCAACGGGTACGCCCACCGCAGGCTCGGTGCCGCGTTGTACGCCGACAGGTACCGCATCGGCAGCACGCGCGACCGGGCGACCTCGGCCGGGTCGGCCAACCTGGCCGCCACGGCCTCGGCGACGGTGTCGCTGACACCGGCCCGGTCGAAGTTGCGCAGGTTGCGCAGCAGCGCCAGGTAGCCCATGGTCGGGATGATCGCCTCCCAGGCCGCGGCGTCCATCGCGGTCTGCCGCCAGCCCGCGAGGGCCTCCCAGGTCATGCCGGCCGCGCCCAGCACCGCCGGGTCGATGATCTCGACGCGCCGCTCGACCGGCAACGCCATGAGCTCGGCCCGCGCCGCCAGCATCGTGAGGGACCCGGGCAGCGGGTTGTCGCGCTTGTGCCGGCGGTCCAGCGCGTGCCGGAAGAGGTCGCCCTGCCGCGCGTCCCGCGCCGTCGGGTGGGTCAGGTCGATGACGTCGCCGAACCGCACCGGGCTGCCGTCGGCGTCGTACTTGAGCAGGCTCCGCTCGTGGTACAGCCGCGCCACCGCGTCGGCGACGCCCCGCTTGACCGGCTTGGGCATCGCCCGGCCGTGCCGACCCAGCCAGTACGCGAGGGCCTCGCCCGGCTCGTCGGCCCGCTGCAACGCGGAGTCCACCACCGCCCGGGATCCGGGGATGCCGGCGGCGACCTGCGCGCGGGCACCCTCCAGGGCGGCCACGACGGATGCGGAACGCAGCATCGCGCCGGTACGCAGCCACCGCACGAAGCGCGCGAACCAGTCGGGGTCGGCGACGGCCACGGCGGCGACCAGCTCGCGGAACCGGGAGTCCCGGTCGGCGGCGCCCTCGTAGAAGGTGTCCTCGCCGACCATGTTCGACACGCCCAGCAGAAACAGCTCGGCCCGTGGCTCGCGGGCGAAGCCGGGCGCGCCCTCGGCGGTGACGGGCAGCTTGTCGCGCCGCAGCTTGAGGTTGAACTTGGCCATCGCGTACCCCGTGTGGGTGGAGCGGAAGGCGCGACCGCACCGCACACCCGAGACCAGAGGTCGGCGACGGACCTGTCCGCTGCTCTGCCGCTTGAGCTAGCCACCCGAAGGCGGCGGAGGACTCGAACCTCCAACCCGCGGATCCCTGAAGTAACCGTCACCTGCGCACCGGGCGTGCGGCGTGGTCGCGCCTCCCGAGATCGGAGCCGGCGACGGACGGCCTCTTCAACGGGGTGCGGGCACCCCTCCAAGATGTAACCGTCGCCTTCGCACCGGGAGGTGCGGGCACGACCGTAGCGGCGGCGGCGCCGAGCGGACAACGGAGTTTGCCGGCCCGTGGTCGCGGAGGCCGGAAACGGGCGACGCCGCGTACCCGAGATCGAGGTCCGACACAGCGCCGCGTATACCACCGCGGGGCCCAGGCAGCCAGCCAGGAAGTAGCTGTGTCTGTCGCACCGGGTACGCGGCGCGGGCACCTCCCGAGATCGAAGCGGCAACGGAGACCGGCCCTCGCGGGCCAAGGTGACCTTGGCTGCTGGTCGACACCGCCTTTCGGCGGCGGCGGGATTCGCACCCGCGTCTCCCCGTTGGAAGCGGAAGTAGCCGTTGCCTGCGCACCGGGAGGTGCCCGCCGACGGTAGGCGACCGGTGCGGAAGTGGGCAAGCCAGTTCACTGCCGCAGCCCCAGCGTGTCCTCCCGGGTGGCTCCCGGCAACCGCCGGGCCAGCTCGCGGCGTAGCACACCCGGGCCGGGCGTCATGCCGGTGAGCGGCACCACGATCTCGTACGGGCGACTCTGCCCGTACCCGGCCCACTGCCATCGCCTCATCGGCGGTCGGGTCCGTTCCGGATCGACGGGCTCGACGTGCAGCGACGGTGTCAGGCGCCCGCGGATCTCGGCGCGCTCGACGTTCGACCAGTCGATCGCCAGGGTCGTGTCGCCGGGGCCCGACATCTCCAGTCGCTGGTCGTCGAGCCGCACCGGCAGGAGTGTCCGCTGGCTGCCTCCCGGTGGGGTCGGTAGCCGCCAGAAGTGGAAGAGCATGACGAGCGGGAGGTACGTCCACAGCCCGTCCCACCACGGCCGGCCCCGCGCCAGGTTGATGACGACCCCGATCGCTGCGACGGCGAGCAGCCCCAGGGCCACCCTCCGGACGAGCCGGAGGGCCGACCGTCTGAACTCGACGGTGCGAGGCTCATCGGTGCGGGTCACTGTGGCCACTTGCCCGGCCCGACGGGGTGACAAACAGCAGGAGGCCGAGACCGGGCCGGGCCTGTCCGACGGGAACGGCGGGGCCGGGTGCCGCCACGCCGCGGTCGCCGCGTACGTCGGCAGGTGACTTCGGTCGGTTGGATGTCTCACCGTCCTGCTTGAGTGGGCCGATGCGGATCGGAGAACTCGAGGGCATCGCGGCGGCACTGGGTAGCAGGGTGGTGACGACGTCGGTGTTGGCGGGCGGCTTCTCCCACGAGACGTGCCTGCTCACGCTTGCTGACGGCCAGGTCGTTGCCCGGTTCGGAGGAACGGACCCGGCGATCGAGGCCGGGGTCATGGCCGCCGCCCGTCGGCATGTGCCAGTTCCGGACGTCCTGTTGGTCACGCCCGGTGAGGACGAGAGCGTGCGGCCGGCGATGGTCATCGAGTATGTGGACGGCGATGCGCTGAGCGGGGTGCTCGCCAAGGGTGATCTCAGCAGGGTGGAAGCATGTGAGCTGGGGGCTGAGGTCGGAAGGGTCGTCGCGGAGGTCGCCGTCGTGGCGTTCGACCGGCGAGGCTTCTTCGTCGACGGGGACCTCACCGTCAAGGAGGAAGACCCGTGGTCGCAGCAACTGGTTGAGGTCGCCGAGGCGTGTATGGCCGCGGTTCCCGAGGGCCGGCTCGACGGCGGGACGCGTCGCGCCTGGGTGGAGTTGTGCGCGGCTCACTCGTCGGCGCTGGAAGGCGTCGACGGTCACACCCGGCTGGTGCATGCCGACATCAACCCGAAGAACATCCTGGTCTCTCGCGTGGGCGGCGGTTGGCGGGTGGCTGCGCTGCTCGACTGGGAGTTCAGCTATTCCGGTTGCCCGTATGGCGACGCCGCCAACATGGCCCGGTTCGGCGACGACCATCCCGCCGGCTTCCTGGACGGCTTCCGCGCGGGCTTCGCTGAGCAGCAGCCTGCGGACCTGGCCCTGGTCGAGGACTGGGCCTACGTGGGGCGGGTCCTGGACATGTTCGCGTTGAGTGACCTGGTGACCCGCCCCGTGGGGCACGCCGTCGCTGACCAGGCGGCCGAGCAGGTCCGGCGTTGGGTTGGGCGTGGCGTGCCGGACAGGGTGTGACGGGTGCCGACGAGACGGTCGTGGTGCGGGACCGGCAGGACGGCCGCTGAGGGGGCGCGAGCCGGCAGGGCCGGCCGAGGCGGTGTGCCCCGGCTGACCCTGCCAACGTCCGCGTGCTGCCCGAGGGATCAGACGCGGGACCACTTCTGGTTGGCGTCGCCCGTGCAGTCCCACAGTTGGAGCTTGCCCCCGTTGTTGGGGTTGCGGTCCCGCACGTCGACGCACCGGTTGGCGCTGAGGTTGACCAGGTCACCGGCGGCGTTCAGGGTGAAGCGCTGGGCCGGGTTGCCGTTGCAGGTGACGAGGTTGACCTCGGTGCCGTTCGCCGTGCCGGCCCAGGCCGGGTCCATGCACTTGCCCATCGCCCGGATCGTGCCGTCGGAGGCGAACGTCCAGGCCTGCGCAGCGGTGCCGTTGCAGTCCCAGATCTGGAGCTTGGCCCCGTCGACCGGGTTGGCGCTCGGGATGTCGATGCAGCGACCGCTGAGCGCGCCCCGGATGGCGTTGGTGCCCGTCGGCGGGTTGCCGCCCGAGGTGTAGCCCGAGACGCGGACGTAGTCCACGAGCATCTGCTGCGGGAACTGCGTGGAGCCGTCGGGGTAGCCCGGCCAGTTGCCGCCCACCGCCACGTTGAGGATCATGAAGAAGGGGTGGTCGAACACCCAGCGGTTGCCACCGAGCCGACCCGGGTCGACCCGGTGGAACTCGACGCCGTCGAGGTACCAGATGATCGAGTTCGGCTCCCAGTCCACCCGGTAGGTGTGGAAGGTGTCGGCGAGCGGCTGGCCGATGGTGCGGCTGCCGGTGATGCCGCCGCCGCCCGAGTAGCCCGGGCCGTGGATCGTGCCGTAGACGGTGTTCGGCTCCCGGCCGATGTTCTCCATGATGTCGATCTCGCCCGCGTTCGGCCAGCCCACGCTGCCCATGTCGTTGCCGAGCATCCAGAACGCCGGCCAGATGCCCTGCCCGCGCGGGATCTTGATGCGGGCCTCGAAGCGGCCGTACGTCTGGGTGAACGTGGCCGCCGTGAGCAGCCGGGCCGAGGTGTACTCGCACCGGCCGTAGTGGCACTGGTAGTTGGCGGGGTTCTCCCGGCGGGCGGTGATCACCAGGTTGCCCTGGCCGTCGTGCACGGCGTTGCTCGTGCTGTTGGTGTAGTACTGCCGTTCGTTGTTGCCCCAGCCGCCGCCACCGATGTCGAAGCGCCACTTGCTCTGGTTGACGGGCGTGCCGGCGGAGGCGTTGAACTCGTCCTGCCAGGTGATCCCCCCGATGGCGGCCTGCGCCGGTTCGGGGTGGATCGGCACGGAGATTGCCGCCGTGGCGGCGATGATCGCGGTCGCGGCGAGGGCGAGCGCCCACGGCCGGCGGCGGGTACGGACTCTGAACATGTAGGACCTCCTTGGCGAAACTGCGCCGGCGCGACGTCTCTCGCGGTGGTCGATCGGCCGGTCGGTGCGGGCGCGACGACGGGCGGGCACCGGGTCAGCCGCGACGCCACTTCTGGTTGGCGGCGCCGAGGCAGTCCCACAGGTGCAGGCGGGCGCCGTCGGAGTTGTTCCACTCCTTGATGTCGACGCACTTGTTGGCCTGCGGGTTGACCAGGTCGCCGGCCGCCGAGAGGACGAACTGCTGGGCCGGGTTGCCGCTGCAGTTGGCGATCTGGATGACCGCGCCGTTGGCGGTGGACCCCCACGCCACGTCCATGCACTTGTTGTTCTGCGTACGCAGCGTGCCGCCGGTGAAGGTCCAGGACTGCGCGGCGGTGCCGTTGCAGGTCCAGGTCTGCAGGGGCACGCCGTCGGAGAAGTTGGAGTTCGGCACGTCGATGCAGCGGTTGTTCCAGTTGCTGATCAGCCGGCTCCCGCCGCCGCCACCGGTGGTGACCAGAGTCAGCCCGTAGACGCCGAGGATCTCGTTGACCGGCTGGAACCAGGTCGTGCCGCCCGTGGAGCAGTTGCCGGAGCCGCCGGAGGTGACGCCCTGGGCCTGGTTGCCGGAGACCCAGGCCCCGCCGGAGTCGCCGCCCTCGGCGCAGGCGTTGCTGCGGGTCAGGCCCGACACCGCGCCCTGCGGGTAGTTGACGGTCTCGTTGCGACCCAGGATGGTCCCGCAGCGCCAGCCGGTGGTCCGCCCGGAGCGGCAGACCGAGCTGCCGATCGCCGCGTCCTGCGAGCCGGCGACCGTCACGTTGCCCCCGGCGTAGTTGTTCACCCAGGGCTGCGGCGTCCATGAGCCGTTGGTGCGTACCCACCCGTAGTCGTTGCCGGGGAACGACGATCCCGCGAACGTGCCCTGGGAGACGTTGTTGTAGCCGAGGGTGGGGCTGCCGACGCCCCCGCAGTGGCCCGCGGTGACGAAGCCGCCGACGACCGCGAAGCCTACCGAGCAGAGGGTGTTGCCGTTGATCACGTACTGGTCGCCGCCGCGGATGTCGTAGAGCGGGCGGGGCGCGTCGGCGGAGGTGACCACCTGGATCGCGTCCGCGGGCACGCGGGCGGCCTTGGCGTACGCGATCGCCTTGGCGGTAGCGCCCGGACGGGCCGTCACGACCACGCTGTTGCGGGCGACGTCGACGCGCCAGGCGTGGACGTCGCGGGGAGCGGCGTCGGCGGCCCGCCGGTCGAGGGCGCGCTTGAGCGCGTCGAGGGTGCGCTCGCTGCGGGCGACGACAGTGACGTCGGCGCCCTCGGCGCGGACGGCCGTGGCGAGGGCCGCATCCGTGACGGCGACGGTGAGGCGCTGTCCGCCGGGCGGGATCCACGCGCCGGCGAACGCCGAGCCGAGCTTCGCCCGCAGGCGCCGCTCGACCACCGGCGCCGCCGCCTCGGTGCGCAGGCGTTCGTCGACCTGGGTGGGGGTGAGGTCGAGGTCGCGGCGCATGGCCTCGACGAGGGCGGGGCTGGGGCCGGCCGGGGCCGCCGCAGCGCGGTCCGGGGCGGCGGGGGACGTGTCGCTGGCGTGGCCCGCCGCCGGGGTCAGGCCGAGGAACAGGAGGCCGGCGGCGGCGGGGACGAGCATGCGCAGTCTTCGAGACAAGGGGGTTCCTCCCGGTGCGGCGAGGGCGGCAGACGACACAAGAGAGCGCTCTCTGAAAGAAGTCTGTCGATATCTCGACACATCTGTCAAGAAGGTTGCCAGTTGTGGCCCGCGCGTCGCCCTCGGCGACGGCCGGTGCGCGCCCGCGCCGGGTCCGGCGGCGGGGGCGTCGAAGCGGCGCCGGGTCAGGCGGTGGAGAGCAGGCCGCGCGCCGCCTGGACCTGGTCGACGGCCCGGCGGAGCGCGGCCACGATCCGGTCCTCGCCGGCGGCGCCCAGCCGGGCCACCGGCACCGACAGGCTGATCGCGTCGGTGGCCGGCGCAGCCAGGGGTACGGCCGTCGCGAAGCAGACGATGCCCTCGGTGTTCTCCTCGCGGTCCACCGCGTACCCCCGCTCCCGGACGGCGGCCAGCTCGGCGCGCAGCGCGTCGGGGTCGGTGACGGTGTGCGGGGTGAGCGCGGACAACGGCCAGGTCAGCAGCCCGTCGAGCGCCTTGTCGGGGCGCTCGGCGAGCAGCGCCTTGCCCAGGGCGGTGGCGTGGGCCGGCAGTTGCCGGCCGATCGCGCTGTAGAGCCGCAGCGGGTGCACCGACTCGCGCTTGGCGAGGTAGACGATGTGCGCGCCGTCGAGGCGCCCGAGGTGGACGGTCTCGCCGAACTGCCGCGACAGGTCGTCGAGCACCCCGCCGAGCAGGCCCACGGTGTCGTCGCTGGTGAGGTACGCGGCACCGACCTGGAGCGCGCGCACCCCGAGCCCGAAGCGGGTGCCGGTCGGGTCGCTCTCGACCCAGCCGCGCTGGGCCATGGTGCGCAGGATGCCGTGCAGGCTGCTCTTCGGGATGTCCAGCGCGCGGGCCAGGTCGACCAGCGAGCGCCGCTGCGGCGAGGCGGCCAGCGCCTCCAGCACCTCCAGCGTCCGGGTGGAGGACTTCACGGGTTGGAACCCGCCGGGCAGCGTCATGGGTGCCACTCTAGCGGGGTTGACAGGCCGGGCGGCAGCGCTAGGGTCACATATGTGACTGGCGTACAGAATGATGAACAGAAACCCGCGGTCGTGGCGGCCGTCGGCGCGGCCCGGATCCTGCCGGTCGTCGTGCTCGACGACGCCCGCGACGCCGCCCCGTTGGCCGAGGCGCTGGCGCGCGGTGGGCTGCCCTGCGCCGAGGTGACCTTCCGCACCGACGCCGCAGCCGAGTCGATCCGCGTCATGTCCGAGCGGGGCGACCTGCTCGTCGGCGCGGGCACCGTGCTGACCCCGGCCCAGGTCGACCGGGCCGTCGAGGCGGGTGCCCGGTTCGTCGTCACCCCCGGGTTCTCCCCGGCCGTCGTCCGGCGCTGCCAGGAGGCGGGCGTGCCCGTCTTCCCCGGCGTCGCCACCGGCACCGAGATCCAGATGGCCCTCGACGCCGGGCTCGACACGGTCAAGTTCTTCCCCGCCGAGCAGCTCGGCGGCGTCGCGATGATCAAGGCGCTCGCCGCGCCGTACCGCTCGGTGCGGTTCATCCCGACCGGCGGGGTCAACACCGCCAACCTCTCCGACTACCTCGCCCTGCCCGCGGTCCTGGCCGTCGGTGGCACCTGGATGGTCGCCCCCGACCTGATCGCCGCCGGGCGTTGGGACGAGGTCGCCGCCCGCACCGCCGCGGCCGTCGAGGCCGCCCGACCCGCCGTGGAGGCCTGAGCCGTGCTGTCCATCCGTCCGGCCGGCGAGTGCCGGTACGACCTGGTCTCCCTCGGCGAGATCATGCTGCGACTCGACCCGGGCGAGGGCCGGGTCCGCACCGCCCGCACCTTCCGGGCCTGGGAGGGCGGCGGCGAGTACAACGTGGCGCGTGGCCTGCGCCGCTGCTTCGGGCTGCGGACCGCCGTGGTCACCGCGTTCGCCGACAACGAGGTGGGCCGGCTGCTGGAGGACCTCGTGCTCCAGGGCGGGGTGGACACGTCGCTGGTGACCTGGCTGCCCTACGACGGGGTCGGCCGCGCCGTGCGCAACGGGCTGAACTTCACCGAGCGCGGCTTCGGCGTCCGGGGCGCCGTCGGCACCTCCGACCGCGGCCACAGCGCCGCCAGCCAGCTCCGCCCCGACCAGGTGGACTGGGACCACCTGTTCGGCACCCTGGGGGTGCGGTGGCTGCACACCGGCGGCATCTACGCCGCCCTGTCCGAGACCACCCCGGAGACGATGGAGGCCGCGATGGCCGCCGCCGCCCGGCACGGCACCGTCGTCTCGTACGACCTCAACTACCGGCCCAGCCTCTGGAAGGCGGTCGGCGGGCAGGCCCGCGCCCAGGAGGTGAACCGCCGGCTGGCCCGGTACGTCGACGTCATGATCGGCAACGAGGAGGACTTCACCGCCTCGCTGGGCTTCGAGGTGCCCGACACCGACGCCTCGCTGTCGGAGCTGGAGGTGGCCAACTTCCAGCGGATGATCGAGGCGGCCACCAGGGAGTACGACAACTTCAAGGTCGTCGCCACCACCCTGCGTACGGTCCGCACGGCCACCGTCAACGACTGGGGCGCGATCGCCTGGGCCGACGGGCGGTTCGTCGAGGCGACCCACCGCCCCGGCCTGGAGATCATGGACCGGGTCGGCGGGGGCGACAGCTTCGCCTCCGGCCTGATCTACGGGCTGCTGGAGAAGGGCGACCTGGCCACGGCCGTCGAGTACGGCGCGGCGCACGGCGCGCTGGCGATGACCACGCCCGGCGACACCTCGATGGCATCCCTCCGGGAGGTCGAGGCGCTCGTCCGGGGCGCTGGCGCGCGCGTCCAGCGCTGACCCGCCGACGGCCGGCCGGCCCGGGAGCGACGCGGCTCCCGGGCCCCGGCGGCGGTCCGCAGTGCACGACGCGGCAGGCCGGCGGCCAGCACCCACGGCGGGGCCGTCACCGGCTGCCCGTCCCGCTCACTCCCCGGTGAAGTGCGGGTCGCGGCGGTCGAGGAAGGCCCGGACCGCCTCGTCGTGGTCCCGGGTCTGGTGCGCCAGCGCCTGCATCGCGGCGGAGAGCTCCAGCACGCTGTCGAGGCTCTGGTGCTGGGCCTCGCGCAGCAGCTTCTTGGCCATCCGTACGGCGTGCGGAGGGTTCGCGGCCACCCGGTCGGCCAGCCGGCGCGCCTCGGTGAGCAGTTCCTCGTGCGGCACGACCCGGGAGACCAGCCCCCACTCCAGGGCGGTGGCGGCGTCGACCCGGTCCCCGGTCAGCGTCATCTCGGCGGCCCGGGCGGCGCCGACGGCACGGGGCAGCAGCCAGGCGCCGCCGTCGCCGGGGATGATGCCGAGCTTGACGAAGCTCTCCGCGAAGAACGCCCGCTCGGAGGCGATCCGCAGGTCGCACATGAGCGCCAGGTCGCAGCCGGCGCCGACGGCCGCTCCGTTCACCGCCGCGATCAGCGGCACGTCGCACGCGTACATCGCCCGGGGGATCCGCTGGATGCCGCGGCGGTAGCCGTCGCGCAGCTCGTGCGGGGCGCCGCCGAAGAGGCCGACCCGGTCCGCCATGTCCTTGACGTTGCCGCCGGCGGAGAAGGCGCTGCCGGCGCCGGTGAGGATGACCGCCCGGACCGCCCGGTCGGCGTTGACCGCGTCGACCCGGGCCACCAACGCGTCGATCACGTCGTCGCCGGAGATGGGGTTGCGGGCCTCTGGCAGGTTGATCGTCCACGTCTCCACGGGACCGTCCCGCTCGACGAGAACCGGGTCGTCCACGTGTGTCTCCTCGGTGTGCCGCTGATCTGGTCTGCCCCGAAACCAACCACACGCCCGCCGGGCCGGCAAGGCGGGGTGCCCCGGACGGGTCTACGTCACGGCGGGCGGACAGCCGCCGTCGGCGATGCGGGCGCCGATCCTTCGACGTATTGAGATGCCCGTACCCGCAATGGCATGATCCTCGCTCCATACAGGATCATGAGCGGGGCGGATCTCGACAGGTGCGATCAACGGAGGAACCTTCCGCACGCCCGCTTCGTCTCGTCATCGCCGCACACGCCGTGTCCACGTACGGCAGCTTCCTGAACATGGTGGCGCTGGGGCTGTTCACCCTGGAGATCACGGGCTCCGCCGTGTCCACCGGGATCTTCATGGCGGTCCGCCTGTGTGCCGGCGTCCTGATGGGGCTGGTCGCCGGCACGCTGGTCAGCCGGTACGCGCGGGCCAGGCTCATGATCGGCGGCGATCTGCTGTCGGCCGGCGCGCTGGTGCTGCTGGTCGCGATGCCGTCCGCCGCGCAACCGACAATGCTGCACGCGCTGGCCGTGCTCCTCGGCGGGAGCCAGACGCTGTGGGTGGTCGCGCTGCGCAGCGGGTTGCCCGCGCTGGTCGGCCCGGACGACCTGGCCCGGGCCAACGCGAACCTGGTGGCGGCCCGCTCGGTGGCCATGCTGCTGGGCTTCGGCAGCGCGGGGATCCTCGTGACCCTGTTCGGCTACCACGCCGCGTTCCTGCTCGACGCCACCTCGTTCGCGCTGTCCGCACTGCTGCTCTCCGCGGTCCGCGCCTGGCGCGTGGTGGGCCGCCCCGCCGGGCCGCCCGCCAAGGGCTCCCGCCGCCGGGCGGGGCTCCGGCGCCTCCTGCCTTCGGTCGCCCCCGTGATCCTGGCCATGATCGCGGTGCGGTCCGTCGACGCGTTCGGGTCCGCCTCCCACAACGTGGGCCTGCCGGTGTACGCGAACCTGGCCTGGCCCGACGCCCCCGCCGCGTTCGCCGCCCTGTTCACCACGCCCTGGGCGGTCGGCAGTCTCGTCGCCGGCCGCTGGTACGCCCGGCGGGCCGCCGGCACCTCCCGCCCGGGATCGCCGAGGGCCTTCGGCGTCGCCACCTGCGCGATGTCGCTGCTGTTCGTGCTCGCCTTCGCGGGGCCCCCGATCTGGCTGGTGGCCGTCCTGGCGCTGGCCGCCGGCATGGCGGACGGCTACGCCGAGATCAGCTACACCACCCGGTTGCAGACCGTCGAGCCCTCCCGTCTGCCACAACTCATGGGCCTGGCCAGCACGGCGCAGAACGCGGGGTTCGGCATCGGCATGATCGTCAGCGCCTTCGCGCTCGACCGCCTGACGCCCCTGCCGGTGGTCGCGCTGGCGCACGGCCTGGCGCTCGCCGCCGCCGGTGCCTTCCTCATCTCCCACGCCCGTACGCCGGCGCACCGTCCGTACCGAACGCAAGAAGTCGAGGTAGCACCGTGAAGTCGACGTCCGCCGATCGCCCCGCCGCCGTCAGCCACGGCGGGGACCTCCCCGGCCCCGTCGACCATCCCCTGACCTTGGACGAGGCGCTGCTGCGGGCGGCCCGGAACCACCCGGACTCGGGCATCCGGATCGTGGGTCCCGACGGGCGCGAGGAGTTCCTCGACCACGGGCGGCTGCTCGCCGGGGCGCGTGCGGCGCTGCCCGGTCTGCGGGCCCACGGCCTGGGTCGGGGGTCCCACGTCGTCCTGCGGATCACCTCGGGCGAGCAGTACTGGCCGACCTTCTTCGGCTGCGTCCTCGGCGGGATCGTGCCGCTCACCGTCGGCGCGCCCACCGGGTACGACGCGGACAACCCCACCGCCGCCGCCCTCGTGCACGCCTGGCGGGTGCTGGGGGAGCCCGTGGTGCTGGCCGGGCCGGAGGACCTGGACGTGCTGGCCCGGCTGCCGCTGCGGGACCGGGTGGTCGCGGTGGCGGAGCTGACCGCGACGACCGCTCCCGACGGCCCCGCCCCCTCCGTACCGGAGCCGGAGGCCACGGACACCGATCCCGGGTCGGTGGCGCTGCTACAGCTCTCCTCGGGCAGCACCGGCCGGCCGAAGGTGATCCCGTTGACGCACCGGGGGCTCTCGGAGTACGCCGTCGGCGCCCGGACGATGCTCGACATCGGCCCGCGCGACGTCCTGCTCAACTGGCTTCCCCTGGACCACGTCGCCGGCCTGCTGCTTTACCACCTCGGCGGCGTCTTCCTCGGCGCCACGTCCGTCCACGTCGCCACCGAGTGGGTGCTCGACGACCCGCTGCGGTGGTTGGAGCTGATGCGGCGGCACCGGGTGACGCACAGCTGGGCGCCGAACTTCGGCCTGCGGCTGGTGGCCGACGCGGTCGCCCGGGCCCCCGGTGAACCGTGGGACCTCGGCGGCGTACGCCGTATGGTCTGCGGCGGGGAGCAGTGCCTGCCGGAGACCTTCGAGGCGTTCGTCGCCGCGACCGGGGTGCCGGCCGAGGCGATGACGCCGGCCTGGGGCATGTCGGAGACCAGCACGGGAATCACCTTCGCCTCCTTCACCGAGCCCGGCACCCGCCTCCGGATCCGTACGGCGAGCCTGGGCGGCGACCTGGAGTACGCCGAGGACGACGACCCGGCCGACGTCACCGAGTTCCTCTCCGTCGGGCCGCCCGCGCCCGGTGCCACCCTGCGGATCGTCGACGCCGCCGGCGCGGTGCTTCCCGAGGGCCGCATCGGGCGGCTCCAGGTCTCGTCGGCGCGGGTCACGCCCGGGTACCTCGCCGACCCGGAGGCGAACCGCCTGGCCTTCCCCGACGGCGACGGCTGGCTGGAGACCGGCGACCTCGCCTTCATGCGGGACGGTCGGATCACCATCACCGGCCGGGCGAAGGACATGATCATCCTCAACGGGCACAACCTGCCCTGCCACGAGGTCGAGCAGGTGGCGGGGGAGGTGGACGGGGTACGGCGCGGCCTGGTGGCCGCCGTCGGCGTACCGGAGCCCCGCACCGGCACCGAGTCGCTGGTGATCTTCTACGTGCCCGACGACGACGCGCCCGCGACGGGGGTGGCCGAGGCGGTGCGGACGGCGGTGGCCCGACGCTGGCAGGTCGTACCCGAGCGGGTGCTGTCGCTCCCCGCGGAGCAGTTCCCGCGTACCACCGGGGGGAAGATCCGGCGCGCGGAGCTGGTCCGGCGCTGCCTGGCCGAGCGGTCGCCGCAGCGGCCGCACGACGGGCGGCGGGCGACCACCGATCCCACCGGGGTCCCGGCGGCGCGCGCGGCCGGACCGGGCAGGGCGGAGGTGCGCGCCCTGCTGACCGGCATCCTCGGCGACCTGACGGGTGGCCAGGTCGACCCGGCGCGTCCGTTCTACGAGCTCGGCATCGGCTCGGTCGAGATCGTCCGTCTCCGGGCCCGCCTGGAGCGGGCACTGGAGCGCCCGGTCCCGCAACCGGTGCTCTTCGCCCACCCGACGGTCGACGCGCTCAGCGCGCACCTCGCCGCCCCGGCGGCCACGCCCACGGCGGAGCCCGTCGGCGGGCCGGTACGGGACCGGCGGATCGCGGTGATCGGCATGGCGGTCCGGTTCCCCGGAGCGCGCACGGTCGACGAGTACTGGGCGAACCTGACCGCCGGGGTGGAGAGCGTGCGTGCCTTCACACCGGACGAACTCGTCGCGGCGGGAATCCCACGCGACACCGTCGACGCCCCCGACTTCGTGGCGGCCAGCGGGGTCCTCGACGACGACGTCGCAGGCTTCGACGCGGGCTTCTTCTCGATCAGCGCCCGGGAGGCGGAGCTGCTCGACCCGCAGCACCGGCTGTTCCTGGAGACCTGTCACCACGCCTTGGAGGACGCCGGGCACCCGGGCGACGCGCGGGGGCTGCGGACCGGCCTCTACGCCGGCAGCGGAATGAACCTCTATCCGCACCACACCTACCTCCGCCAGCTCGGCCACCGGACGGTCTCCGCCGATCCGGCCGACTCGATCGGCGTCGCCCTCGGCAACCAGCCGGACTTCCTGGCCACCCGGGTGGCGTACCGGCTGGGGCTGACCGGGCCGGCGATCAACGTGCAGAACGCCTGCTCGACCTCGCTCGTGGCGGTGCACCTGGCGGTGCGGGCGCTGCTCGACGGCGAGGTCGACCAGGCGGTCGCGGGCGCCGTGGCCGTGCACGTGCCGCAGGTGACGGGTCACCGGCACACCCCGGGATCGATCCTGTCGGCGAGCGGTCGGTGCCGGCCCTTCGACGCCGACGCGGACGGAACGGTCGGCGGCAACGGCGTCGCCGCCGTGGTGCTGAAGCCGCTCGACCGGGCCCTCGCCGACGGCGACACCGTGCACGCAGTGATCATCGGCTCGGCCGTGAACAACGACGGCGCCGGCAAGGTGGGCTTCACGGCACCCGGGGTGGCCGGGCAGGTCGACGTCGCCCGGCGGGCGCTGGCCGCCGCGCGGGTCCCGGCGGAGTCGATCGGGTACGTCGAGGCACACGGCACGGGCACGGCCCTGGGCGACCCGGTGGAGCACCATGCCCTCGCCGAGGTGTACGCGGGCGGTCGACCGTTCCTCGGCTCGGTCAAGGCGAACATCGGTCACCTGGACAGCTGCGCGGGCATGGCCGGCCTGATCAAGACGATCCTGACCGTGCGTTCCGGCCGGGTCGCCCCACAGATCAACTTCCGCCGGCCGAATCCGGCGATCGACCTGGCCGCCGGCCCCTTCACGGTGACCACCCGTGGCACGCGATGGCCGGCGGACCTGCGGCCGCGCCGGGCGGCCGTCAGCGCGTTGGGGGTGGGCGGCACCAACGCCCACGTGATCGTCGAGGAGCCGCCCCCGGCGGACCGACGTCGGCCGGACGAGCCGCCGGCCCACCCCGCGCCGGGACTGCTGCCCCTGTCGGCGGCCGACCCGTCGGCGCTGGTGGAGTTGGCCGCCCGTCACCGCGACCTGCTCCGCGAGGACCCCGGGTTGGCGTTGGCAGACGTGGTCACCAGCGCCGGGCGGCGCAGACGCCACCTCCGGCACCGCCTGGTCGCGCTCGGCACCTCGGCCGCCGAGCTGGCCGACGGCCTCGACCGGTACGTCCAGGCGGGCGTGGCGGGAAACGTGCTGACCGGCCGGGCGGAGCCGGAGGGCGTCACCCCGATCGCGCTGGCCTTTCCCGGGCAGGGCGACCGTCGCTGCGTCGTCCTCGATCTCGCCGAGCGGTTCCCGGTCGCGCGGGACGTGTTGGCCGAGGGGGCCGACGCGTACCGCCGGGCGACGGGTGGCGACCTCGTCGCCCGGCTGCGGGAACACCCCGTCGGAACGGGCCGCCCGACGGACGTGGCGCAGCCGGCGCTGGTGGTCACCGCGGTGGCGTTCGCCGAGCTGTGGCGGTCGTGGGGGCTCACGCCGGACGTCGTCCTCGGCCACAGCGTGGGCGAGTACGCCGCACTGGTCGTGGCCGGTGCGCTGTCCCTACGCGACGCGGTCGGGCTGGCCGCGCACCGGGGCGCCCTGATGCGCGACGCGCTGCCACCCGGCGCGATGTGCGCGGTGCTGGCCGACGAAGCGACGGTCGGTGAGCTGCTGCGTGGGTCGACGGCGGAGATCGCCGCCCGCAACGGCGCGGAGCACCACGTGCTCGCGGGGCCCCCCGAGGCCCTGGCGGCGGTCGTCCGGGAAGCCGAACGGCGGGGCGTGGCGATCCGTCCGCTCCCGGTCGACCGGGCGTTCCACTCGACCGGCGTGGACGCGGTCCTCGACCGGCTCCGCCGGATGATCGGGGAGGTGCAGTTCGCACCGACCCGCCTGCCCCTGATCAGCAGCCTGGACGGCCGGGTACGCCCGCCCGGCTGGCTGCCGGACGCCGACCACCTGTGCCGGCAGGCGCGCGAGCCGGTCGCCTGGAGCGCCGCCGTGGCCACCCTCGCCGAGCAGGGCGTGCGGTCGGTCGTCGAGGCGGGCGCGGACGGGGCGCTGACCGGCATCGCCCGCGGCGCGGGATCCGACCTGCGGTGGGTGCCGTCGCAACGCCGTGGCACCCCACCGGTCGACGGGCTGTGGCGGGCCGTCGCGGAGTTGCACGTGGCGGGGTTCCCGGTCGACTGGGCCGCGCTGACCGCCGACTGCGGTGGCCGGGCGGTGCCACTGCCGGCCTATCCGTTCCAGCGCCGGCGGTTCTGGGCCTCCGCGCCCGGGGCGGCCGACATTTCCGCCGCGACCGGCACCTCTGCCGCGACGGACGTGCGGGTCGCGGCCGGCACCTCTGCCGCGCCTGACGTGCGGGTCGCGGCCGGCACCTCTGCCGCGCCTGACGTCCGGGTCGCGGCCGGCACCTCTGCCGTGAGCGACGTGCGGGTTGCGGCCGGCGGGTCCGCCGCGGGCGGCGCGGCCGGATCGTCGGCGACCGCCGAGCCGGGGCCGCCCCGGCCGTCGGCCGGACACGACGTCGGGGCCGAGCAGGTGCTCGCGCGCATCCGGGCCCTCACGGCCGAGCGGCTCGGACTGGACGTGGGAGAGGTCGATCCGGACGAGACCTTCCTCGACCTCGGTGCCGACTCGCTGCTCCTGATCACCATGTCCCGGGAGATCGACCACGCGTTCGGGGTGCGGGTTCCCGTCCGGGACCTGTTCGCCGCCGTGGACACCCCCCGCCGGCTCGCCGAGGCGGTGACGCGCGGCGTCTCGGCCGGCGTGCTCCCTCCGGCGACCCCGCCGACCGCGTCGCCCTCCGTCCCTGTCGCGCTGGTCCCCGTGTCCGCCGCGTCGGTTCCCGTGCCTGCCGCGTCAGTTTCCGAGCACGGCACGTCGGTACCCGTGCCTGTCGCGCCGGTAACGCTGGTTCCCGCCGGGCCGGTGCCCGTGCCTGTCGCGCCGGGTCCCGCGCCTGCTGCGCCGGTTCCCGCCGGGCCGGTGCCCGTGCCCGTCGCTTCGGCGGCACCGGCCGACCCGGGCGACGCACCCCGGGACGTGCCGGCCGACCTCGTCACGATCGTGCACCGCCAGCTGGACCTGATGCGCGACCAGCTCGCTCTTCTCGGCGCCGCCACGGGCGCCACCGGCGCCACCGCCACCACCGGCGCCACGGGCGGCAACGGCGGCGGCGCGACCGGCGGCGGCAACGGCGGCACCAGTGGTGGCGGCGCGGCCGCCGCCCCCGAGCCGTCGACGCGGCCGGCGCCGGCCGCGTCGGTCGCCGGCGTGCCGGACACCGTCGACTTCAGCCTGTACTTCTTCGGCGACTACCCCGACTCGGCCCGGGACGACGCCTACGGAACCATCATCGAGGCCGCCGAGTTCGCCGACACCCACGACTTCCACGCGGTGTGGTTGCCCGAACGGCACTTCCACTCCTTCGGCGGGCTCTTTCCCAACCCGTCGGTGCTCGCCGCGGCACTCGCGACCCGGACCCGCCGGCTGCGCCTCAACGCCGGCTCGGTGGTGCTGCCCCTGCACCATCCCGTCCGGGTCGCCGAGGAATGGTCCATGGTGGACAACCTCTCCGGAGGGCGGGTCGGGCTGGGATGCGCGCCCGGATGGCACGCCAACGACTTCGTCTTCTACCCGGACAACTACCGTCGCCACAAGCAGGTGATGTACGACAATCTCGACACCGTACGGCGGCTCTGGCGCGGTGAGGCGATCACCGCGCGGTCGGGCAGCGGGGAAGACGTCGACATCCGCCTGTTCCCCCGCCCGGTGCAGGCGGAACCGCCGACCTTCACGGCGATCGTCGGCAACCCGGACAGCTACCGGGAGGCGGCCCGTCGCGGCCTGGGCGTGGTCACCAACCTGATGACACAGGACGTCGCGCGGCTGGCCGAGAACGTCGCGCTGTACCGGCGCACCCGGGCCGAACACGGTCTCGATCCCGCTGCGGGGCGGGTGGTGGTGCTGCTGCACACCTTCCTCGGCGACGACGCCGAGCAGGCGCGGGCCATGGCGTTCGAGCCGTTCTGTGCCTACCTGCGCTCCTCGTTCAGCCTGCTCGGCCAGGTGGTCAACAGCCTGGGCATGAACGTCGACCTCGCCGACACCCCCGACGAGGACGTCCGGTTCGTGTTGTCCCGTGCCTACCAGCGGTACTGCGAGCAGCGGGCCCTGATCGGCTCGCCGGAGAGTTGTCGGCCGGTGCTCGACGCGGTCCTCGACGCCGGCGCCGACGAGATCGCCTGCTTCGTCGACTTCGGCCTGCCGGCGGGGGCCGTGCGGGACGGCCTGCCGGCCATCGACGCGCTGCGGCGGGCCACGCCCCGTCGACCGGCCCCGGCTGCGGCCCCGGCCCCGGCCCCGGCTGCGGCTGCGGCTGTGGTCCCGGTCCCGGCCACGGCAGCGGTCCCGGCCACGGCAGCGGCCCCGGCCCCGGCGGCGGCCCCGGTCCCGGCAACGGCCGCGGTGGTCGTCGGGACGGCGGCGCCGGTGGCCGTCGGGATCGCCGTGCCGCCGACCGTCGAGATCGCGCCGTTGACGCCCGGCCAGCGTCGGCTGTGGCTGGTCGAGCAGGCGTACGCGGGTACCCCGGCCTACACGGAAGGCGTGGCCGTGCGGCTGTGCGGCGCGCTCGACACGGGAGCGCTGCGCGGGGCGTTGCAGGACGTCGTGGACCGGCACGCGCCACTGCGGACGACCTACCGCGAGGTCGACGGGCAACCCTGCCAGGTCGTCCGGCCGACGGCGACGGTCGACCTGCCGGTGCGGGAGCATTCCGGTGCCGACGAGGACGCCGTGGTGCGGGCCGCGATGGCCCGGGAGAGCGCGCGGGTGTTCGACCTCGTCGAGGGGCCGGTCTTCGCGTTCGAGCTGCTGCGCTTCTCCCCGACACACCACGTGCTGGTGATGTCGTTCCACCACCTGGCCACCGACGGCGGCTCGTACGCGATCCTCACCCGCGAGGTCGGCGCGTGCTACCGGGCCCGGTCGACCGGTACGACGGCCGCGCTGCCCCCGCTGCCGGTCACCTACCCGGAGCTGGCCCGGGCGCGGGCCCGGTCGGCCCGGGACGGCGTGGACAAGAGCCTGGCGTACTGGCTCGACCTGCTCGATCCGCTGCCGCCCACCCTCGTGCTGCCCTCGGACCGGCAGCGACCGGCCACGGTCTCGGCCGCCGGTGGGAGTCTCCTCGCGGAGATCCCGGTGGAGCTGACCGAACGGGTCCGGCAGCTCAGCCGCGTCGAGCGGGTCACCCCGTTCACCACGCTGCTCAGCGCGATCGGGGTGGCGCTGTTCCGGTTCAGCGGCCAACCGGACCTGGTGCTCGGCACCGGCATGAGCGGCCGCGACGAGGATTCCGAGGACCTGATCGGGTTCTTCGTCGACACCGTGCCGCTGCGGCTGGACCTCACCGGTGACCCCACCTTCCGGGAGTTGCTCGCCCGGGTCCAGTACCGCTCGGCGGACGGGTACGAACACGCGGGCGTGCCCTTCGACGACCTCGTCGGCGCGCTCGCCCCGAACCGGGAGGCCGGCCGCCACCCGCTCTTCGACGTGGTCGTGGAGTACGAGCGCGGCGCCCCCGCGTTCCAGTTCGACCTGCCGGGGGTCACCGCCGAGCCGATCCCGGTGGGCCTGGACAAGGCCCCGGTCGACCTGGTCGTCTACCTGTCCCACGGCGACACCGTGCGCTGCCACGTCGAGTACCGGACCGACGTGCTCGACCGGGCGACGGTGCGTCGCCTGCTGGACTACGTCGAGCGGCTGCTCGACCGGGCGACCCGGGAGCCCGACGAGCCGCTGTCGGGCCTGGCGGCGTACCTGGACGACTCCGCCGACCGCCTGCACGGGCCGCGGACACCCGTCGGCGACGCCCGGCTGCACGAGTTGTTCCTGCGGCAGGCGGCCCGCACCCCGGACGCCGTGGCGGTCGTGTGCGGGCCGACCCGGTGGACGTACCGCGAACTGCGCGAGCGGGCCGACCTGCTCGCCCGCCGGATCGCCGCCGCCGGCGTCGGGCCCGACGACCTCGTCGCGGTGCTCCTGCCGCGCCGACCGGAGCTGATCGCCGCCCAGCTCGCCGTGCTGATCGCCGGCGCGGGCTTCATCCCCCTTGATCCGGGGCTGCCCGCCGCCCGGGTGGCCACCCTGTTCGCCGACAGTGGCGCCCGGCTGCTGGTCACCACGAGGGACGTGGACGCGCCGACGGACGCGGTCTGCCTGCGGGTCGAGGATCCCGGTGACCCGGACCTGCCGGCCCCGAGCCGGGTGCCGACGGCGGAGCAGGTGGCCTGGTGCGTCCACACGTCCGGCTCGACCGGCCGGCCGAAGGGCGTCCTGGTGCCGCACCGGGCCGCCGTGGACGCCGTCGACTGGCACGTGCGGGCCCTCGCCCTCACCGGAGCCGACACCGTCGGCCACGCGCTCGGGCTCGGCTTCGACGCGAACCTCGCCGAGATCCATCCGGCGCTCGCCGCCGGCGCCACCGTGCATCTCGTACCGGAGGAGGCGCGGACCGACCCCGCGGCCCTCGTCGAGGAGTGGGCCCGCGGCGGCGTCACGGTGGCCTTCCTGCCGGCGCCGCTCGCCGAGCTGGTCTTCGCCCTTCCGACGCCCGCGCACGCCCCGCGCACGCTCGTCGTGGGCGGCAGCCAGCTCCGGCGCCGACCGCCCGCCGACTTCCCGGCCGAGGTGATCAACGCCTACGGTCCGACCGAGTGCAGCATCGTCGCCACGGCGGGTCCCGTGCGGGCGGACGTCCCGGGCCCGGTCGACATCGGCACCCCGGTCGACAACCATCGGCTGTACCTGCTGGACGAGCGCGGTGTGCCGGTGCCACGGGGGGCGGTGGGGGAGCTGTACGTCGGCGGAAGCGGCGTGGCCCGGGGCTACCTCGGCCGACCCGCGGCGACCGCCGCCGCCTTCCTGCCCGATCCCGGCCTGCCCGGGGCACGGGTCTACCGGACCGGAGACCTGGTCCGGGAACGGGGAGACGGGACCCTCGAGTTCGTCGGCCGGGTGGACGACCAGGTCAAGATCGCCGGACAGCGGACGGAGCCCGGCGAGGCCACTGCGGAGCTGGCCACGCTGCCCGGGGTACGCCAGGCCACCGTCATCGCGCGGCACGACCGGGGCGACGAGCCGTACCTCGCCGCGTACGTCGTGGCGGACGACGACGGGGAACCGGCCGCGACCCGCGCGGAGCGACTCGCCGCCGTGCTGGCCGAGCGCCTGCCCGCACACCTCGTGCCCCGGGCCTGGGTGCTGCTGGACACCCTGCCCACCACGGACAACGGCAAGGTGGACCGGTCGCGGCTGCCGGCACCCGCCGTGACCGGCGCCGCCGACCGGCCCCGCACCGCCATGGAGCAGCTCGTCCACGACGCCTGGTGCGCCGAGCTCGGGGTGGCCCGGCTGCCGGTGGACGTCCCCTTCTTCGCCGCGGGCGGTCACTCCCTGGCGGCCGTACGGTTGGCGAACCGGCTGACGGAACTGCTGGACCTGAAGGTCGGCACGCACCGCGTGCTGCGCAGCCCGGGCATCCGGGCGATGGCGCGGGACCTGACGACCGCGGAGGTCGGGTCCGAGGTCGTGGACCGGGCGCCGGCGACCTACCCGCAGGAACTGATGTGGCACCGCCAGCGGCAGGCCCCCGACCCGCCGGCCGTGCACATGGCGGTACGGGTGACCCTCGCCGGTCGGCTCGACGTGCCGGCCCTGCAACGGGCGGTCGACGGCCTGGTCGCCCGGCACGAGGCGCTGCGCACCCGCCTGGTGGAACGCGCCGGTGAGCTGGTCCAGGAGGTGCTCCCGGCCCGGCCGGGGACCCTGCCGGTGCGCGAACTCGCCGCCGACGAGGTCGAGCAGTGGTGCGTGCGGACCGGCCGCGAGCCCTTCTCGGAGGACACGGGACCATGGCTGCGGGCCCGGCTGGCGCGACTCGACGACGACGCGTGGGTGCTGATGCTGGTCGTGCACCATCTCTGCGGTGACGGCTGGTCGATGCTCCAACTGCTCGACGAGCTGGGCAGGAGCTACGCCGCAGAGACCGGCCAGGGTGCGGCCCCCGCCGCGCCCACGGCCCGCTACGTCGACCACGCGCGCCGGCAACGGGCGACCGCCGTCCCGCCGGACGTACTGCGGTACTGGCGGGACCAGCTCGCCGGAGCGCCCCGCGCCGTGTCGTTCCCGGCCGACTGCCCACGGCCGGCGCGACCGTCCGGCCGGGGCAGCGAGTACGCCTTCGACGTCCCGGCTGAGCTGACCGACCGCCTGACCGGCCTCGCCGAGCGCTGCGGCACGACCCTGTTCCCCGTCCTGGCCAGCGGGTACGCGCTGCTCGTGCGCGAACTCACCGGCGCCCGTGACGTGGTCCTCGCCTGCCCGTACGCCCACCGCGACCACCGCGAGGACGAGTCGGTCGTGGGCCTGTTCACCAGCCCGCTGCTGCTGCGGCCCCCGCTGGCGGGCGCGGCGTCCTTCGCGGAGCTGGTGGCCGGCACGGACGAGGTGTTCCTCGACGCGATCCGGCACCAGCCGGCGCCCCTGGTCGAGGTGTACGCGGCCCTCGACCCGCAGTGGCGGGTCGGCATGCCACCACCGGTCGCCACGACGCTGTTCGGCTGGAATCCGGGGATGCCGGAGGTGCGGCTGCCGGGGCTCGTGGCGCACGCCACCGACCAGGGGCTCGGCTGCGCCCGCCGGGACTACGCCACGGTCGTCACTCCGCACGAGGGCGGCCTGCGGGGCGTCGTGGAGTACTCCACGGACCTGTTCGACCGGGCGACGGTGGCGGCCTGGTGCGACCGCTTCGTCGCCATTCTCGTCGCGGCCGCCGACGAGGGGCCGGGGCAGGTCGCGGCGCGCACTATGGTCGGATCATGACCTCGGGCACCGGCAACTCCGACGACTGGACCACTCCCGGGACGTTCGAGGTCGCCCCGGGCGTCCATCGCGTGCCGCTGCCGCTGCCGAACGACGGCCTGCGCGCGGTGAACGTGTACGTCCTGCGCGACGACGACGGTCTCGTGCTCGTCGACTCCGGGTGGGCGATCGCCGAGGCGCGCTCCGCGCTCGACGCGGCGCTCAAGGAGCTGGACTGCTCGCTGGGGGACGTGCGCCGGTTCCTCGTCACGCACGTGCACCGCGACCACTACACGCAGGCCGTGCACCTGCGCCGCGAGTACGGCATGCGGGTGAGCCTCGGCGCCGGCGAACGCGAGAGCCTGGCGGTGTCCATGACGCCGCACCGGAACCCCCTCGCCGAGCAGCTCGGCCGCCTGCGGCTGCTGGGCGCCGGCGAGCTGGCCGACACCCTGGCGGGGCTGACCGGGACGCGGCTGAGCACCGAGGACTGGGGCCTGCCGGACGACTGGTTCCACGACGGTCAGCAGATCAGGCACGGCGAGCGCACCCTGCACGTCGTCGAGACGCCGGGCCACACGCGCGGGCACGTCGTCTTCCACGACACCGGCTCGCACCTGTTGTTCGCCGGTGACCACGTACTGCCCACCATCACGCCCTCCATCGGCTTCGAGGCCGCACTGTCGGCGAACCCGCTCGGCGACTTCCTGGCATCGCTCGCGCTGGTGCGGCGGCGACCGGACGCGCGGCTGCTCCCGGCGCACGGGCCGGTGACCCCGAGCGTGCACGCGCGGGTCGACGAACTCGTCGCGCACCACGGCGCGCGGCTCGACGAGACGGAGGCCGCCGTGGCCCGGGGGGCGAGTTCGGCGTACGAGGTCGCCGGGCGGCTGCGCTGGACCCGACGGGAGCGCCGGCTGGGCGACCTCGACGTGTTCAACGCCATGCTCGCCGTCACCGAGACCGCGGCGCACCTGGACCTCCTGGTCGCCCAGGGCCGCCTGACCCGGTCCGACGTCGACGGGCTGCGCCGCTACGCCACCGCCTGACCCGCCGGGGCCCCGCTCGCGCCGGGCGCGTCGCGTGCGGCCGGGTCAGCGCGGGGCACGGGGGTGCCCCTACGATGCGGCGTATGGCGCTGTTGTACCGGGCGGAGATGCGCCCCACGAAGTTCGCACTCCTGGCGGCGTGGCTGCCCGGCCGACCGTGGTACCAGGGGCCGGCCGGCGCCGACGTCGAGCGCGTGGCGGCCTACCGGTTCGACGATCCGGCCGGCGCCGTCGGCGTCGAGACGCTGCTGGTCAGGGCCGGCGACGGGCCGATCCACCAGGTCCCGCTGACCTACCGTGACGCGCCCCTCGACGGCGGCGACGACTGGCTCGTCGGCACCACCGAGCACTCCGTGCTCGGCCGCCGCTGGGTGTACGACGCGTGCGCCGACCCCGTCTACGCCGCGACGCTGGCGGCGGCCGTCCTCGCCGACGCCGGGCAGGCGCAGGAGTACTTCGAGGCCGACGGCCGGCGGGAGTACCGCGAGCTGTCGATGACCATCGCCGGCAGCGGCACCCGGGGCGCCGAGGTCCCGCCCGTCGGCGCCGTGCGCCGCGTGGTGGAGGACGACCTCACCGTCATCGTCACCGACTCCGTGGAGTTGGCCGTCGTGCGCCGCCCCGACGGCGGCACCGCGTCGGAGGGCGCCGTGCTGACCGGCACGTGGAGCGGCCAGCCGAGCCCCCTGCCGCTGGCGTACGCCCGCCGGCGCTGACGGGACGCACCGCCGGCCAAGGGGCGGCGCGCCGACCTCCTGCGGCCCACCGTCCCGACAGACGGATACCGGCTGCGCGGGACACCCCTCCCGGGCGGGGTACACCTACCGGTACCAAAGGCGGAACGCCGGGTCCCACCGGCGGGTGCCGACCGCTGGTCGGCCGGTCCCCCCGACGGAGGACCGGCCGGGACGCGCCGCTGTGGCGAGGTCAGCCCCAGATGGCGGTCGCCCACTCCGGGTGGTCGACGAACGGGTTCCGGTTGCCCTGCCAGCGCTCGTAGATCCGCTGGTTGCGGCGCTTCTCGAAGGCGTCCGGCGGGTCGGCCTGGTTCCACTGGAGCAGTACCGACATCTTGCCGTGGTACGGCGCGCTGCCGTTGTTGACCGACTGGTTCAGCTCCAGGTTGGGCCAGCCGTCGGTGCCCTCGTACCGGATCGCCATGTACATGATCATGCGTGCCACGTCGCCCTTGACCGCGTTGCGCGGCTCCCACGAGTCGGCGTCGGTGTAGCAGCCCGGCGCCTCGGCGACGGCGCTGCCGCCGTTGTCGAAGTCCTTGTTGCCGCGTGTGGAGTTGACCGAGACGTCGGTCGGCCGCAGGTGGTGCACGTCGGTGCCCGGGCCGGTCGAGGTGCCGAAGTCGCCGTGGGACTTGGCCCAGACGTGCTCGCGGTTCCAGTCGTTGACCCCGCCGCCGTTGCTGCTCTTGCTCTGCGACCGGCCCGTGTAGAGCAGGATGACGTTGTTGCTGTTGGCCGGGTCCTGGTCGGTGTCCTTCAGGGCCTCCCACACCTGGTCGTAGGAGAGCTTCGTCTGCACCTTGATGATCGAGTGCAGCGAACCGCGCAGCGCCGTGCCGGACTTGCCGATCGCGTTGGCGTAGTAGGTGGAGTCGTAGTCGCCGCCGGGCACCGGGCTGGTCGTAGGGCCCGGGGTCGGCGACTGGCTCGGCGAGGGCGCGGTGCCGCCGAGGGTCATCGCCGTTGGGTTCTTCAGGCCGCCGTGGCTGAAGTAGGCGGTGAGCGTGCCGGTGGCGGTGATCCGCTGGCCCCGCAGGCCCGGGTTGGTGAGCAGCCCGAAGGTGCTCCGGTAGGCGGCGGTGACCTGGACGTAGAGCATCCTGCTCGTGCCGGTCTCGGCCGCCGTGTCGGCGATCGCGATCGCGGTGTCCGAGTTGAAGCCGGACCTGAGCACCGTCGTGGCGCTGGTCGGCTGGCCGATGACGTAGCCGGTCACGGCGGCCGTCCGGCCGTCCTGCGCGGCGAGTGCCTGGGCCACGGTAAGGGTGGTGGCGGCCGACGCCGCGGCCGTCACCGCCACGGGCGCCACCACGGCGACGGCCAGCGCGAACGCCATCGCCAGCCTTCTGGGCCCCGAGCGGGTACTGCTCCTCGTATTCATGAGCAGCGATGCTAGCGGGGTGTGGGTGAACGGCGGGAGATCGGGACCGCAACTTTTCGGCGCGGCGGCCGCGCCTGACCGCCGCACGGCCGTGCCTGACCGCCGCACGGCCGTGCCTGCCCGGCGCACGGCCGCGCCGGAGGCGGCCACCAGCCGCGCCGGAGCCGGCTACCCCGGCGACGGGCCCGCGCGCAGGTAGGTGAGGGCCGCCAGCACCCGGCGGTTGGTGTCGTCGCTGGGCGGCAGGCCGAGCTTCGCCAGGACGTTGCCGATGTGCTTGCCGATGGCCGCCTCGGTGACGTGCAGCCGCGCGGCGATCGCCGCGTTGGAGTGCCCCTCGGCGAGCAGCGTCAGGACCTCGCGCTCCCGGGCGGACAGGGCCGCGAGCGGGTCGCGCGGGCGGTGCAGCAGCCGCCGCACCACGTCGGGGTCGACGACCGTGCCGCCGCCGGCGACCGTACGCAGCTGCCCGGCGAACTCGGCGACCTCGGCGATCCGGTCCTTGAGTAAATAGCCGACGCCCCGGCCGTCGCCGCTGGCGAGCAGGGCGGAGGCGTACTCGGCCTGCACGTGCTGGCTCAGCACCATGACGGCGAGCCGCGGCCGTTCGGCGCGCAGGTCGACCGCGGCCCGCAGCCCGTCGTCGTGCGGGCCGGGCGGCATCCGGATGTCGGTCACCACCAGGTCCGGCTCGTGCGCCCGGACCGCGTCCCGCAACTGCGGTGCCGTGCCGACGGCGGCGACCACCTCGAAGTCGAACCGGGCCAGCAGGCCGGCGAGGCCCTCGCGCAGGAGGACCTCGTCCTCGGCGAGCACGACGCGCGTCATCGGCGGCACGGCAACTCCACCCGGACGAGCGTGGGGCCACCGGGCGGGCTGGCGAGCAGCAGCCGCCCATCGACTGCGGCGACCCGGTCGGCGAGGCCGGTCAGGCCGGTGCCCCGCGCCGGGTCGGCCCCGCCGTGGCCGTCGTCGGAGATCTCCACGACGAGTTCGCCGTCGGCCTGGACGAGCCGGACCTCGGCCCGGGTCGCCCCGGCGTGCCGGACGACGTTGCCCAGCGCCTCCGACACCACGAAGTACGCGGTGCTCTCGACGAGTTCGGGCAGCGGCTGCCCGAGGTCGGCGTGGACGGTGACCGCGACGGTGGCCTCGCCGGCCAGTTCCCGTACCGCGCCGGCCAGGCCGAGGTCGGTGAGGCTCTGCGGGCGGATGCCCTGCACGATCTGCCGTAGCTCGACCATCAGGTTCTTGGCCTGGTCGTGCGCCACGGCGAGCGGGGCGGCGGCGGGGGAGTCCTCGGGCACGTCCAGCCGGGCCAGGCCCAGGTGGAGGGTGAGGCTGGTCAGCCGGGGCTGCGCGCCGTCGTGCATGTCGCGCTCGATGCGGCGGCGTTCGGTCTCGTACGCGTCGACCAGCCGGGCGCGCGAGCGGCTGACCTCCCGCAGGGCCGCCCCGTCGGCGGGCCGGCCGAGCAGCCACCGGGTCACCGCGCCCTGGGCCGCGGCGAGCACGCCGAGCCCGTACCAGAGCACCGGGAGGAGCAGGACCCCGAGCACGGCGTACGGGACGGCCTCGCCGGCCGTGTCGACGGTGGTCCAGACCACGATGACCTCGTCGGCGTCGCCCACCAGCCAGGGGCTGGCGACCAGCGTGAGGTCGAGCAGCACGAGCAGGGTGGACACGGCGTAGCCGAGCGGCACGACGCCGCCCAGCCAGAAGGTGTGAGCGACCTCCCGCCACGCGTCGGCGCCGGTGTAGCGCGCGGCCAGGCCCCGCCACCGGTACGCCGGCAGCGGCCGCCCGTCCACGAGGCCGAGCCGCTGCCGTTCCACGGCGGTCACCGCGATGCTCACGACCGGGGCCGACGCCAGCACCGTCAGCGCGCCGACGGCCAGGAACAGCACGAGGGGCAGCTCGACCGGGCGGCCCTGCCGGGCGGCGTTGACCGCCGCCAGCAGGGGCGCCCCGACGACGAGCAGCCCGACGGCGAGCACCCCGGCGACCGGGACGGTGGTGAGCAGGTAGGCCAGCGCGCGCCACGGCCACGGGGAGAGCAGGTATCCGGGCCGGCGCAGCGCCTCGGCCAGGCACAGGGGACGGGCTGTCGTCATGCCGCTGACGCTAACGGCGGGTGACGCGCCGACCCAGCCGTCTGGAGGTAGTTCCCGGGTAGGGCCAGCACTACCCGGTGGCCGGACGACCCCGGCGGGCAGCGCGCCGGGCCAGCGGCGGACGCGACGGTGCGGCACCCCGACGGGGGTAGGCTGACCTGCGTGGATCACGAAGACCGCATCGCACTCTTCCTCGACTACGAGAACCTCGCGCTGGGGGCCCGCGACCACCTCGGCGGCGTGGCCTTCGACTTCCGTCCCATCGCCGACGCCCTCGCCGAGCGCGGCCGGGTGGTGGTGCGCCGGGCGTACGCGGACTGGTCGTACTTCGACGAGGACCGGCGGATGCTCACGCGGTCGCACGTCGAGCTGATCGAGATTCCCCAGCGGATGGGGGCCTCGCGCAAGAACGCTGCCGACATCAAGATGGCCGTGGACGCGGTGGAACTGGCCTTCGAGCGCGGGTACATCTCGACCTTCGTGATCTGCACCGGCGACAGCGACTTCACTCCGTTGGTCCACAAGCTCCGCGAGCTGAACAAGCGCGTCATCGGGGTGGGCGTGGAGAACTCGACCTCGGCGCTGCTGCCGCCCGCGTGCGACGAGTTCCTCTACTACGACCGGTTGGAGGGCGTCGACATCCCTCCCGCCCGGGTCCGACGGGGCCGCCCGGCCCGCCTGCCCAGCCCCGACGTGCCGCGGGTGGAGCAGGAGCCCGAGCCCGAGCCGCAGCCGGCGGCCGAGGAGCCCGGCCGGGACGTCGACACGCTCGCCGTGTTCGTGGCACAGACCGTCGCCGGCCTCCAGGGCAGTTCGAGCGGCGAGGTGACGGCCTCGACGTTGAAGCGCACCCTGCTGCGCAAGGACCCGACGTTCAGCGAGTCCGACTACGGGTTCCGCACCTTCGGCGAGCTCATGCGGCACCTCGCCCAGCACAACGTGGTCGAGCTGGCGGAGGGACCCGCCAAGGGCGACCCCGAGGTCTCCCTGCCCGAGCACGGCGACCGGGAGGTGGCGTTCGGGCTGCTCGGCTCGGTGGTGTCGGACCTCGCCGGAGACGAGGGCGCGGTGGCCCTCTCCGGGCTGAAGAACCAGCTGCGCCGGGCGCGGCCCGACTTCAGCGAGAAGAAGCTGGGTTACCGCAGCTTCCTCCAGTTCTGCAAGGCGGCCGCCACCAGCGGCGTCGTCGACCTGCGGTGGAGTCCCGAGGCCGACGACTACCTGCTCACCCCCCGGGCCGCCTGAGCTGCTGCCGCCCGGCGGCGTCGTGGCGGATGCTCCCTTTCGACCTGCGGGCTGACCGCCGCGCCCGGCCCGTTCCGTCGCGCGGGCCGGGCCGGGCCTCGACGGGTCAGGGCACGGTCACGCCGTACGCGGCCAGGATCTCCATGATCGGCTGGTAGTAGGTGGTGCCGCCGCTGGTGCAGTTGCCGCTGCCACCGGAGAGGATGCCGAGGATCGTGCCGGTGCCGGCGGCGTAGAGCGGCCCGCCGCTGTCGCCCGGCTCGGCGCAGATGTTGGTGCGGATCAGGCCGGCGACGCTGCCCTCGGCGTAGTTGACGGTCGCGTTGAGCCCGGTGACCGTGCCGCAGCGCACCCCCGTCGTGGAGCCGCTGCGACAGACCGCCTGCCCGATGTAGGCGTTGCCGGCGCCGTTGATGGTGAGCAGGCCGGGGTACGTGTAGACGGCGCTGGGGTGGGCGACCAGGCTCGTGTAGCGGACCAGCCCGTAGTCGTTGCCGGGGAAGCTGCTGCCCGCCCGGCTGCCGAGGACGGTGGTCTGTGCGCTGTTGGCGTACCAGGTCGTGCCGACGGCGGTGCAGTGGCCGGCGGTGACGAAGTAGTAGGTGGTGCCGCTGCGGACGTTGGCGCCGAGGGAGCACCTGCCGCCGCTGTAGATCGCCTGCCCGCCGGCGATGAGGATGCGCAGCTCGCCCGGTTCGTGCCGGAGCACCGCACCGGCCCGGGCGGCGGTCGCCCGCAGCGCGGCGACGTCCCGGGCGGAGACGGTGTCGTCGACGGTCAGGGTCATCCGGCCGGTGGCGGGGTCGAGCCCCCAGGCGGTGCCGGCGGTGCGGACCTGTGCGAGCGCGGCCGCGGCGCGGCCGGGGTCGTGGTCGGGGGTGGCCCCGCCGGGGCCGGGGGCGGCGTGGGCGGGCGTCGGCAGGCCGAGCAGCAGCGCGGCGAGCAGGAGCAGGGCGGGCGGGAGACGACGCATCGAACCTCCATAGATTCGTTTCTGTCGATTCCCTACAGGATCCACCCCCGGCGTGACACGGACAAGCGGCTCGTCGTGCCGGTGACCCGTCCCGCGGTCCGGCTACGGCAACGGCTGGGAGATGCCCCGGGCGTGGTCGGTGAGGGCCGCGCCGACGACGGTCGCCTCCAGCGGCAGCATCTCCAGGCAGCGGCGCACGGCGGCGGCCATCAGGGCGTTCGGCACCCGCATCGACAGCGTGCAGTGCGGCACCCAACGCCCCGGCCGGTAGTGCTCGACCAGCCCGATCCCCGCCTCGGTCAGCCGGTCGTGCACCCGCGCGTGGTGCGTGAGCAGTTCGGCGGTGGGGGTCGGGCCCAGCCACAGCACCCGGCCGACGAACTGCCCGGCGTGCTCGAAGCTCAGCCGCAGCGGCGCGGCCACCACCGTCCCGCGCAACGCCGTCGCGACCCGCTCCGGATCGAAGCGCCGACACCGGACGGGCCGGCGAAGATGAACGAGCCCGACGGACGCTTCGGGTCCTTCAGGCCGGCCCGGGTGCGCCGGATCGCCTTCGAGAC
>NZ_JBEZEV010000011.1:0-102651 GCF_040649055.1 Micromonospora sp. NPDC049060 | reverse complement strand
TGTAGCGGGCGGCCCCCCCGCGCGCGCGGCCCGGGGGCGCCCCCCCCGGGGGGGGGTGTCCCTATGGGTTTCGTCAAGCGGGGACGGGGCTGGTGGGGCGTGGTTGGTAGGGGATCTTGTCGCGGAGCATGGCGTAGAGGACGTCGCAGCGGCGTCGGGCGAGGCAGATGAGGGCGGCGTTGTGGCGTTTGCCTTCGGCGCGTTTGCGGTCGTAGTAGGCGCGGCTGACCGGGTCGGCGAGGGCAGCGAACGCGGCGAGGAAGAACGCCCGTTTGAGCCGCTTGTTGCCACCTCGGGGTGGATGCTCCCCACGGATGCTGCTGCCGGATCGTCGGGTGACGGGGGCGAGACCGGCGTAGGCGGCGAGGTGGCCAGGCGTGGCGAAGGCGGTGCCGTCGCCGACTTCGAGCAGGATCCGGGCTGCGGTCCTGACGCCGATGCCGGGCATCGAGGTCAGGACCGAGGCGAGAGGGTGCGCATCAAGCATCCTTTCGACCTCGCCGGCGACCTGGTCGCGTTGCCGCAGGACATCTCGGAGGCTGTCGGCGAGGCGAGGCAGAATCGTCTCCGCGGCCTGGGTGCCGGGGACGGTGACGGTCTGCTCGTCGAGTGCGGCCATGATCTGCTCGATGAGGCGGTCGCCCATGCGTGGGGCGTGAGGTCCGGCGATGGACAGCAGTTTGCGGCGGCCAGCCTTACGCAGCCCAGCCGGACCGCCGCAACGGGACAGCAATTCCAGGACTGCCTTGTGATGCACCTTCGGGCCGAGGACGCGCTCCAGGGCGGGGTGGATCTGAGTGAGCAGGCCACGGATCCGGTTGGACACGCGGGTCGCTTCGCCAGCGAGGTCGTCATCGAACCCGACCAAGACCTCCAGCTCCGCCAGCGCTTCGTCACCGACGTCGACCCGCCTGAGCGTGTGCGGCAGGGTGCGGGCGGCGTCGGCGATGACGTAGGCGTCCCGGGCATCGGTCTTCGCGTTGCCAGGGTGCAGGTCGGCGATGCGGCGCATCGCCAGCCCCGGCAGGTAGGCAACCTGATGACCGCACGCTCGGGCCACCGCGACCGGCAGGGCGCCGATCGAGGCAGGCTGGTCAACCACCACCAACACCGTGCCGTGACGGGACAACTTGTCGAACAACTGCCGAAGCCGGGCCTCGGTGTTCGGCAACGGCGCATCATGCAACCGTCTGCCGTCCGCAGCCAACCCGACCGCGTGGTGATCGCCCTTGCCGACGTCCAAGCCCAGGAAGACGCCGTAGCCGCCGTGCACCTGCCCGCCTCCACACCTCGTTGCCGCCTCGGCCGCAGTCAAGGGCGTCGGACTGCCGGCAGCCACGTTACGAAGAGACCTACTCCAACACGGGTGGCCGTGTCCCTATCAGCGGTCCGCCGACGCCACCCGACCCGGCGACAACACCCCCCGGATCATCCGAACGACAGGGGCAGGCAGTCATACCGGGCCGGGCGACCGAGGGTCCCCGGCTGGGGACGATCAAAAAGGTAACGGGCGGGCAGGCCGTCCGGTCCCGGCGCGACGGCCGCACGGCCTGCGCGGCCCCGTGCTCAGAAGTCGTCGTCGAAAGCCACCGTGCCGCTCACCCCGACCTGGTACGCCGACACGCGCCGCTCGAAGAAGTTCGACAGCTCCTGGACGTCCTGCAACTCCATGAACGCGAACGGGTTGGTCGACCCGTAGTGGGCGGGGATGCCGAGCTGCGCGAGCCGCCGGTCGGCGACATGTTGCAGGTACTCGCGCATGTCGGCCAGGGACAGCCCGGGCACACCCTGGCCGAGCAGGTCCTCGGCGAACTGGACCTCGCACTCGACGGCCTCGGCGAGCATCTGCCGCACCTGAGCGGCCAGCTCGTCGTCGAACAGGTCCGGCTCCTCCCTACGGACCGTCTCCACCACGTCGAAGGCGAAGGCCATGTGCATGGACTCGTCGCGGAACACCCAGTTGGTGCCGGACGCCAGGCCGTGCAGCAGCCCCCGGGAGCGCAGGAAGTAGACGTAGGCGAAGGCGCCGTAGAAGAACAGCCCCTCGATGCAGGCGGCGAAGCAGATCAGGTTGAGCAGGAAGGCCCGCCGGTCCTCCCGGGTACGCAGCTGGCGCAGCTCGCCCAGCGAGTCGATCCAGCGGAAGCAGAACTCGGCCTTGCGCCGGATCGACGGGATGTTCTCGATGGCGGCGAACGCGGCGAAGCGCTCGGCCTCGTCGGGCACGTACGTGTCGAGCAGGTTGAGGTAGAACTGGACGTGCACGGCCTCCTCAAACAGCTGCCGGGACAGGTAGAGCCGGCCCTCCGGGGAGTTGACGTGCTGGTAGAGGTTGAGCACGAGGTTGTTGGCGACGATGGTGTCGCCGGTGGCGAAGAACGCGACGAGGCGGCTGACCAGGTGCCGCTCGGCCGGGGAGAGCCGGTCGAGGTCGGCGAGGTCGGCGTGCAGGTCGACCTCCTCCACCGTCCACGTGTTGCGGATGGCGTCGCGGAACCGGTCGAAGAAGTGCGGGTAGCGCATCGGGCGCAGGGTGAGATCCATCCCCGGGTCGAGCAGCATGTGGACGGTCCTCGGTTCGCTGGTGGTCTGGGTGGTCACTGGCAGGCCTCGCACGACTCGGGGTTCTCCAGGGAGCAGGCCAGCGCCTCGTCGACGGTCGCCACCGGCGCGACGACGCCGGCGGCACGGGCCGGCCCGACGGGTGCGACGGTGGCCTGCTGGATCCGGGTGGCCGGCCGGGAACGCAGGTAGTACGTCGTCTTCAACCCGGCCTTCCAGGCGTACAGGTACATCGAGGAGAGCTTGCCGATCGTCGGCGCGGCCAGGAACAGGTTCAGCGACTGCGACTGGTCGATGTACGGGGCGCGGGCCGCGGCCAGGTCGATCAACGCCCGCTGCGGCAGCTCCCACGCGGTACGGAACAGCTCCCGCACCTCGGCTGGCAGTTCCGCGACGTCCTGCACGGAGCCCTCGGCGCGCTTGATCGCCGAACGGATCCGCTCCGTCCACAGGCCCCGGGCCTTCAACTCGCGTACGAGGGCGGTGTTGACCTGGAGGAACTCCCCCGACAGGGTCTCGCGCTTGAACAGGTTGGACACCTGCGGCTCGATGCACTCGTAACAGCCGGCGATCGAGGCGATGGTGGCGGTCGGCGCGATCGCCACGAGCAGCGAGTTGCGCAGCCCGTACGCGGCGACGCGCTCACGCAGCGCGGCCCACCGTGCCGTCTGGGTGCCCGTGACGCCCCACAGGTCGGGTTGCAGCTGCCCGCGCGCCGCCCGGGTCTGCCCGTACGCCGGGTGGGCGCCCGAGCGTCGCGCCAGGTCGGCGGAGGTCTCCAGGGCGGTCAGGTACAGCTCCTCGCTGATCCGGGTGGACAGCTCCCGGGCGGCCTGCGAGTCGAACGGCAGCCGCAGCGCGAAGAACACGTCCTGCAGGCCCATCAGGCCGAGTCCGACGGGCCGCCAGCGGGGGTTGCTCGCCGCCGCCTGCGCCGTCGGGTAGTAGTTGATGTCGATGACCCGGTCGAGGTACGTCACGGCGGTGCGGACGGTGGCGCGCAGCCGCTCCCAGTCGATGCCGTCCGCGCCCAGGTGGGCGGCGAGGTTGACCGAGCCGAGGTTGCACACGGCGGTCTCGGCGTCGCTGGAGACCTCGACGATCTCGGTGCACAGGTTGGACAGGTGCACCACGTTGCCCGCCTCGGCGGTCTGGTTGCACAGCCGGTTCGCGGCGTCCTTGAACGTCATCCACCCGTTGCCGGTCTGGGCGAGGGTGCGCATCATCCGCCCGTACAGCTCCCTTGCCGGGACCTGCCGCACGTAGCGGCCCTGCTCCTCGGCGGCCCGGTACGCCGCGTCGAACTCCTCGCCCCACAGGTCCGGCAACTCCGGCACCACGTCGGGGTCGAACAGCGACCACATCCCGTCGGACTCCACCCGCCGCATGAACTCGTCCGGGATCCAGTTGGCCAGGTTGAGGTTGTGGGTGCGCCGGGCGTCCTCGCCGGTGTTGTCGCGCAGTTGGAGGAACTCCTCGACGTCCGGGTGCCACGGCTCCAGGTAGACGCAGGCCGCGCCCTTGCGCCGGCCGCCCTGGTTGACCGCCGCCACCGAGGCGTCCAGCGTCCGCAGCCACGGCACGATCCCGTTGGACTGCCCGTTGGTGCCCCTGATCAGCGCGCCCCGGGAGCGCACCCGGGAGAACGCGATGCCGATGCCCCCGGCGAACTTCGACAGGTTCGCCACCTGCGCGTACCGCTGGTAGATCGAGTCGAGTTCGTCGCGCGGGGAGTCGACCAGGTAGCAGGAGGACATCTGGGTGTGCCGGGTGCCGGAGTTGAACAGCGTCGGCGAACTCGGCAGGTACGCCAGGCTCGACATCAACCGGTAGAACTCGATCGCCTCGTCCGGTGCCTGCGACAGGCCGCAGGACACGCGCAGCAGCCAGTACTGCGGGGTCTCCAGCACCAGCCGGCTCGTCGGGTGGCGCAGCAGGTAACGGTCGTAGACCGTACGCAGCCCGAAGTACTCGAAGCGCAGGTCGCCGCGCGGGTCGACGGCGGCGTCGAGGGCGCCGGCGTGGGCGGCGACGAAGGCCGCGGTGTCGTCGCCGATCAGGCCCTCGGCGTGCCCGTGCCGGATCGCCTCGCTGAAGGAGCCGATGCCCTGCCGGCGGACCTCCTTGTCGACGTACCCGGCCAGCAGGCGGGCGGCCAGCCGCGAGTACTGCGGCTCCTCACCGATCATCTCCGCAGCGGTCTGGATGGACAGCCGGTCCAGTTCGGCGGTCGTCGCCCCGTCGTACAGGCCGCTGATCGTCCTGGTCGCCACCCGCAGCGGGTCGACGTCGGCGAGGTCGTCGGCCCACCGCTCGACCGCGCGGACGATCCGGTTGACGTCGACCGCCTCGGTGCCGCCGTCGCGCTTGCGGACCCGCATCTGCGGTCGCCGCTGGCCCACCACGGCCGCATCGTCGGCCGGAAAAACCTCGGTGACTGTCACCACTCACTCCTCGCGAGCCTTGATCCCAGACGGATTTCCTGGGCACGCGGGGAGCGGACACCGACGACGACGCGCGGCAGGGCAACGCGTCGGGATGGCGTCGGCCGTCCCACGCGGCCTCGGACCGCCACACACCCGGAAGCGGGCGTACGGCGCACTGGCAGGTCTTCGGACTCGCGGGCGCGACCGGACTCGCCGGTCTCCTACTGGCCGTCGCTTCCCAGGCCGCTGGCGGCCCAGTGCTGATGACGGCGGTCGTTCCCACTCACCGCTGCGGGGCAGTCCCGGATTCCCACCGGGTTCCCTCTTGCCTCGACCACTCCGGATGAGCGGGCGAACCAGCTGCGCCGACACCATATATAGGGTTGGCGCCGTTGTCACACCCCACATGTCGGTCCCGGGCGTGTCGTCGGCGGCGCGGGTCACGCCCGTCGATCGCCAGCCAGAAGCCCACGTCGATGCACCGACCCGCGCACCGGCGCACCAGTGGCGCTCTCTGGCTGCGGCGCCCCGCAAACGGTGATCAGGACGCCATGGACCCTAAAGCCGCAGGGTCACGTCCATGGCGTCCTGATCACGTTCGGGTGGATCTGTCGCGCTGGTGGCGGTGGAGGAGGGCCGCGAGGCGTGGCGCGGCGACGCCTGCCGAACGCCCGGCCTCAGCCCGACCGCAGCTCAGCAGCGTTACTAGACCCGGGTGACCCGGACGGCGTCGGCCACCACGTAGCCGGTGGTGCTGGTCCAGCGGCTGACCGCGACCAGGTTCCGGTCCCCGGCGGCCAGCCCGAAGGTGCCCAGCGAGCGCCAGACGCCGCCGCTGGAGCGCTGGTCCACGTTGACCGTGCGGTTGCCCGAGGCGGTGACGACGACGTGCGGGGCCGAACTGTTGTAGCCGGGGTCGGCCGGGTGCCGCACCTCGACGCGGTAGTTGCCGGCCGCCGGAATGTTCACCTTGAACCAGGCGGAGTCGCTGGCCAGAGTGGGGTTGGCGAAGCGGTAGTCGGCCCCGTAGCGCTGGGCGGAGTACGAGGAGGTGCCCCAGTTGGTGCTCGCCGTGAACCGCCCCGCCGTGGTGTTGTCCACGATGGTGCTGAACGTGGGCGGGTTGGGCGCGCTCAGGCCGAGGTAGGCGGCGATGCCCTCGGCGTGGCCACGGGCGGTGGCGGTGATGAAGTCGGCGCGCTTGAGCAGGTTCGAGTCGGCGACGGAGTCGATGAAGAGGTTCTCGGTCAGCACCGCGGGCATGGCCGACTCGCGCAGCATGTGGAAGTTCGCGGTCTTCAGCCCCCGATCGGTGACCCCGCCGATCGTCCGCATGCCACCGATCACCCTCGGGTGCAGGGCGTTGTGCAGATTGACGGTGGCGGCGTCCGACGTCGGGTACCGGTAGCTCTCGAAGCCGGTGCCACCGCCGGAGTTGATGTGCACGCTCACCAGCAGGTTCGCGCCCCACGCGTTGGCGTCGTCGGTGCGGTACGCCAGGCTGCGGGTGATGTCGGTCGTGCGGGACATCCGGACGTCGACGGCCCAGTTGGCCAGCAGAATGTTGCGCAGTTGCAGGGAGATGTCGAGCGTCAGGGCCTTCTCCTGCAGCCCGTTGCCGACCGCGCCGGGGTCGGTGCCGCCGTGGCCCGGGTCGATGTAGACCTTCGGCAGCGCCGCCCACGCGGGGCCGGCGACCATGGGGACGGCCGCGGCACCGGCGACGGCCGCAAGGAGGGTACGCCGCCGCAGCGTCCGGTTGTCGAACATGTGCACCTCGTCATCGGGAGAGATCGACAGTGCCCGCAATATAGTGGCAGATCGATCCCTGATGAAAGATGTCTACGCTAACTGATCTGGACTTCGAAGGTTTCCTCCCCGAGGGTCGCCGCGCCGTCACCACCGGCGATCGAGGGTCCACGCCATCGTCGGACGCGCTCAGGTCAGGGCACAGCCGGACCCGCAGTACGGGCAGAACGCGCGCTTGGCGTTCGACGTCACCTCGACGTCGCACCGTGCACAACGGCCGTTCTCCCACAGCCCCTGGTCGATCCCGAGTCCACCGTCGTAGTAGTCACGGTCGGGCCAGGCGACCAGTTCCACGTCGAGACCCGGCTCGTCCTCGTAGTCGGTGACAGCGGCCAGGGTCAACGTCGTGCGTACGCCGTACTGGTCCTCGGTGAAGTGCGGCAGCACACGCCGCAGGACATCTACGAGTTCACGAACCGGCAGCGCCATCAGCTGCTCGGCGAGACGTTCACGATCCTCGTCGGTGGACACGCGACCGACCATACGTCTCCGCGCACCGCCGCCGCCGGCCGCGTAGATCCCGGTCCACCCAACAGACCGGACGACGAGAAGTGATCTACGGTGCCGCGGCTCAGCACACCGACGCCCGCCACTTGGCGTTGTATTGATCGAGAGTGAAAGGCATAGCAGGTCAACACGGAAGAGATACCCCTGAGCTGCCCTTTCGTTGATGGTCGGCGGTCAACGTTCGCTGCTTCTGGTCCACCTCTGACGACCTGGAAACGGCATGATTCTTGGGGCTCGCCCCAGGCTCCAACCCCTCGCCTGTAAGAAGTGAGCGCGTTGTCCGGCAGAGCCGTCCCCGTTTTCGGCCTCGGACGGCTGTCCGCGTTCGACAGTCGGTTGCCGCCCTCGTCTCGGCCCGTTGCTGTCAACAGCAACAGGGAGCCGGGCGCCCCCTATAATTGATCATGATTGAACCGGGATTCGAGGGTCCTGCCGTCCTGGCTGGCTCAGTAACCCCGGACCAGCCGACGGTACTTGCGGCGGACACGCCCGGTACCCTGGTCCGGTTGTGCTGGGCAATGGAGAACCAATGGAACTCGGTTCAGCCTGCGCAACTCGTCGGCGTCCAACCCGATCGTCATCCGGTTAGTCACTCAAGCGTTTGCTTGCGGCTCTGTTCCCTCACCTCTGCCGCGCAACTGAGCAACGACCTAGCCAGCGCCTCCGCCCGGTCCGCCGACAACCACAACGAGCCGTGTGGCACGTCGTCATCGGGACCGGCCAACCCTTCCGTCAGAGTCTCCGCTGGCACTTCGACGTCAAGTCGAACGAAATGATGCCCCCTGCTGTAGTCGACGAAGGCATCCAGGTACCGGTCATCATCGAAGGTCACCGCCGCATGCTGCCACGACAGCGATGCCACCTCACCCCTCAGCCTCGACCGCTTCGTCCGAAAGGTCGATGAGCTGCGAGAAAGCGAAACTCGCACTACGGCGTACCGGGTACGCGTCACTTGGCGTTGAAGTAGCTCGCCTCCGGGTGGTGCACCACGATCGCGTCCGTCGCCTGCTCCGGCATCAGCTGGAACTCCTCCGACAACTGCACACCGATCCGCTCCGCACCCAGCAGCTCCACGATCTTCGCCCGGTCCTCCAGGTCCGGGCAGGCCGGGTAGCCGAACGCGTACCGGCAGCCCCGGTAGTCGGTGCGCAGCAGACCCGCCAGGTCCGCCGGGTCGTCGTCGGCCACCGTACGGCCGCCCGGCAGGGTCAGCTCGGCGCGGATCCGGCGGTGCCAGTACTCCGCGAGGGCCTCGGTGAGCTGTACGGACAGCCCGTGCACCTCCAGGTAGTCGCGGTACTCGTTGCGGGCGAACATCTTCGCCGTGTACTCGCTGATCGGCTGCCCCACGGTGACCAGTTGCAACGCCACCACGTCCAGCTCGTCGCCGCGCGGGCGGAAGAAGTCGGCCAGGCAGAGCCGCCGCTCCTGCCGCTGCCGGGGGAAGGAGAACCGCGCCCGCTCGGAGTGCCCGTTCTCGTCCAGCACCACCAGGTCGTTGCCCTCGGCGTACGCCGGGAAGTAGCCGTACACCACGGCCGCCTCCAGCACCTGGTCGGCGATCAGCCGGTCCAGCCAGTAGCGCAGCCGGGGCCGGCCCTCGGTCTCCACCAGCTCCTCGTAGGACGGTCCCTGCCCGCTGCGGGCGCCCCGCAGGCCCCACTGCCCGAGGAAGGTGGCCCGCTCGTCGAGCAGCGCCGCGTAGTCGGCCAGCGGCACGCCCTTGACCACCCGGGTGCCCAGGAACGGCGCGGCGGGCACCTCCACGTCGGTGGCCACGTCGGAGCGCACCGAGGCGTCGTCCAGCTCCGGCAACGACTCGCTGACGATCGCCCGCTGCCGCTCGCGGCGCGCCCGCCGGGCCGCCAGGGCCGCCTCCCGCTCCGCGTCGATCACGGGCGCCCCGCCGCGCTTGGCCGTCATCACCCGGTCCATCAGCGACAGTCCCTCGAAGGCGTCCCGGGCGTAGTGCACCTGGCCGGGGAACATCGCCCGCAGGTCGTCCTCGACGTACGCCCGGGTCAGCGCCGCGCCGCCCAGCAGCACCGGCCAGCGCTCCGCGACCCCGCGCGACGCCATCTCGGCGAGGTTCTCCTTCATGATCACCGTGCTCTTGACCAGCAGGCCGGACATGCCGATCGCGTCGGCCCGGTGCTGCTCGGCGGCCTCCAGGATCGCGTTGATCGGCTGCTTGATGCCGATGTTGACGACCTCGTAGCCGTTG
Organism: Micromonospora sp. NPDC049060; assembly: GCF_040649055.1. Taxonomy (NCBI): domain Bacteria; kingdom Bacillati; phylum Actinomycetota; class Actinomycetes; order Micromonosporales; family Micromonosporaceae; genus Micromonospora; species Micromonospora sp. NPDC049060. The sequence goes on along the minus strand of NZ_JBEZEV010000011.1, from coordinate 93,123 downwards.
TTGGACAGGATGATGTCCACCAGGTTCTTGCCGATGTCGTGCACGTCCCCGCGCACCGTGGCCAGCACGATGCGGCCCTTGCCGCCGTCCTCGGCGGTCTCCATGTGCGGTTCCAGGTACGCCACGGCGGTCTTCATCACCTCGGCGGACTGGAGCACGAACGGCAGCTGCATCTGACCGGAGCCGAACAGCTCGCCGACGACCTTCATGCCGTCGAGCAGGATGTCGTTGATGATGGACAGCGGGCTGCGCCCCTGCGCCATCGCCGCGTCCAGGTCGGCCTCCAGGCCGTTGCGCTCGCCGTCGATGATCCGCCGCTTGAGCCGCTCCTCCAGCGGCAGCGCGGCCAGCTCCTCCGCCCGCCCGGCCCGCGCCGACGCCGCGTCCACGCCCTCGAAGATCTCGATGAACCTCTGCACCGGGTCGTAGCCCTCGCGGCGGCGGTCGTAGACGAGGTCCAGCGCCGCCTCCCGCTGCGCGTCGGGGATCTTGTTGAACGGCAGGATCTTGCTGGCGTGCACGATGGCGCTGGTCAGGCCGGCCTCGCGGCACTCGTGCAGGAAGACCGAGTTGAGCACCTGCCGGGCCGCCGGGTTGAGTCCGAACGAGACGTTGGAGATGCCGAGGGTGAAGTTGACGCCCGGCCAGCGGCGGGCGATCTCGCGGATCGCCTCGATGGTCTCGATGCCGTCGCGCCGGGTCTCCTCCTGGCCGGTGGCGATCGGGAAGGTCAGCGCGTCGATCAGGATGTCCGCACGGTCCATCCCCCACCGCCCGGTGAGGTCGTCGATCAGCCGCCCCGCGACCCGCACCTTCCAGTCGGCGGTACGCGCCTGCCCCTCCTCGTCGATGAGCAGCGCCACCACGGCGGCGCCGTGCTCGCGGACGATGGGCATCACCCGGGCGTAGCGGGACTCCGGCCCGTCGCCGTCCTCGAAGTTGACCGAGTTGACCACGCACCGGCCGCCGAGCATCTCCAGGCCCGCCTCGACCACCGCCGGCTCGGTCGAGTCCAGCATGATCGGCAGGGTGGAGGCGGTGGCGAAGCGGCCGGCGAGTTCCCGCATGTCCTGGGTGCCGTCGCGGCCGACGTAGTCGACGCACAGGTCCAGCAGGTGCGAGCCGTCGCGGGCCTGGCTACGGGCGATCTCGACGCAGGCCCGCCAGTCGCCGGCGAGCATGGCCTCGCGGAACGCCTTGGAGCCGTTGGCGTTGGTGCGCTCCCCCACCATCAGCAGGGAGGCGTCCTGGGCGAACGGCACCGGGTGGTAGACCGACGAGACGCCGGCCTCGTGCCGCGGCTCGCGGGGTGCCGGGCGCGTGCCGTGCAGGCGCTCCGAGAGGACCCGGATGTGCTCGGGGGTGGTGCCGCAGCAGCCGCCCACCAGCGAGACGCCGTACTCGGTGACGAAGCGCTCCAGCGCGTCGGCCAACTCCACGGGGGTCAGCGGGAAGTACGCCCCGTCGGCGGTCAGCACCGGCAGGCCCGCGTTCGGCATCACCGACAGCGGAATCCGGGAGTGCCGGGACAGGTAGCGCAGGTGCTCGCCCATCTCGGCCGGCCCGGTCGAGCAGTTCAGCCCGATCAGGTCGACGCCCAGCGGCTCGATGGCCGCCAGCGCCGCCCCGATCTCGCTGCCCACCAGCATGGTGCCGGTGGTCTCCACGGCGACGTGGCAGATGATCGGCACCGTCCGGCCGAGCCGGGCCATGGCCCGCTTCGAGCCGACGACGGCGGCCTTGACCTGGAGCAGGTCCTGGCAGGTCTCCACGATCAGCGCGTCCGACCCGCCCTCGATCAGGCCCTCGGCGTTCTCCTGGTACGCGTCGCGCAGGGTCGCGTAGTCGGCGTGCCCCAGGGTGGGCAGCTTGGTGCCCGGACCGATCGAGCCCAGCACGAAGCGGGGCCGCTCGGGAGTGGCGTACGCGTCGGCGGCCTCCCGGGCGAGGCGGGCCCCGGCCTCGGAGAGCTCGCGGATGCGGTGCTGGATGTCGTACTCACCCAGGTTGGCCAGGTTGGCCCCGAAGGTGTTGGTCTCGACGCAGTCCGCGCCAGCGGCCAGGTACGCCTCGTGCACCCCGCGCACGACGTCCGGTCGGGTGGCGTTGAGGACCTCGTTGCAGCCCTCGTAGCCCTCGAAGTCGTCCAGGGTGAGGTCGGCCGCCTGCAGCATCGTGCCCATCGCGCCGTCGGCGATGAGAATCCGGTCTGCCAGTACGTCGAGCAATGAGGTCCGCACAGGATCAGGTTAGTGCCGTCGCCGGCCGATGGATTCCCCCGCACGTGCCTTCCCACATTGTGTCAGCGGGATCACGCTGTCCGGTTCATCGTGGTATGGCCGGCCGGAGCCGGGCTCGACCGGCGCGGCCGACGGGCCGCATCCCGCCCCGACACGTAGGCTGACGGACGTGAAGGACAACAGCGACAGCACCACGCCCGGCGGGCGGACGACCGGGTCCGGTCCCGGCGCCGCCCCCGACGAGCAGGGTGAGGTGACGGCGTGACCGAGTTCGACGGACTGCCGGTGCTGCGGTCCCCCGTGGCGATCGCCGCGTTCGAGGGCTGGAACGACGCCGCCGACGCCTCCACCGCCGCCGTCGAGCACCTGGAGCAGGTGTGGCAGGCCCGGCAGGTCACGGAGCTCGACCCGGAGGACTTCTACGACTTCCAGGTCAGCCGCCCCACGATCACGATGGCCGAGGGCGAGACCCGCCGGGTGGAGTGGCCGACGACGCGCTTCATGGTGGCCAGCCCCGAGGGCACCGAACGGGACGTCGTGCTGATCCGGGGCATCGAGCCGAGCATGCGGTGGCGCACCTTCTGCGAGCAGGTGCTGGAGATCTGCCACAGCCTGGAGGTCGAGCGGGTCGTCGTGCTCGGCGCGCTGCTGGCCGACGTGCCGTACACCCGGCCGCTGCCGATCAGCGGCAGCGCCTCCGACGCGGAGGCCGCCCAGCGCTACCAGCTCACCCCCACCCGCTACGACGGGCCGACCGGGATCGTCGGCGTGCTGCACGACGCCTGCAACAAGGCCGAGGTCGACGCCGTCTCGTTCTGGGTGCACGTGCCGCACTACGCCAACAACCCGCCCTGCCCGAAGGCCACCCTCGCACTGCTGCACCGGGTCGAGGAGGTGCTCGACCTGCCGGTGCCCATGGCCGACCTGGCCGAGGAGGCCGCCGAGTGGGAGCAGCGGGTGCGCAGCGCCGCCGAACAGGACGCCGAGCTCGGCGAGTACGTGCGCGAGCTGGAGGAACGCGTCGGCGACGCGGGCATCACCCCGCTGACGGGTGACGAGATCGCCCAGGAGTTCGAGAAGTACCTGCGCCGCCGCGGCGGCTCCGCCGGTCCCACGGCCGGCTCCTGGTAGCACTCTCCCCTGCCGCACCGGCCCCGGACGCGTGTCGTCCGGGGCCGGTCTTTTGCGTGTCCGGGGTGGCGCGGTCACCACCCCTAAGGCATCCTAGGAACCTAGCTGTCATCGAGGAGGCGGGTATGCAGATCAACCCGGGGGCGGCCGAGTTCCCGCACCGGCAGATCGCCGCGCAGCTGAAGACCCAGATCCGGCGCGGCGACTGGGCACCGGGCGAGCGGCTGCCGTCCATCCCGGCCATCGCCGAGATGTTCGGCGTGGCGAAGCAGACCGTGCAGCGCGCCGTCGACCAGTTGCGGGTCGAGGGCATCCTGATCACCAAGCCCGGCTCCGGGACGTACGTCCGAGGCACCCGGCGGCGGCTCAACCGGCTCTCCCGGGGCCGCTACGGTGGCTTCCGCGGCTACCACACGGACCTGGCCGCGCGGTACCGGCAGCAGCTCGTCTCCGTCGGCAGGGCCCCCGCCCCGCCGGAGGTGGCCGACGCGTTCGGGGTCGCCGACGGCACCGAGCTACTCTGCCGCCGCCACCTCGTGCGCACCGAGGACTCCCCCGTCGAGGTGGGCGCCTCGTGGTTCCTGCCCGCCGACACCGCCGGCACCTCGCTGGAGCGCGCCGAGGCGTTCGGCCGGCCGCTCTACCAGGAGGCCGAGGAGGCCACCGGCCGGCGGTACGTCTCCGCCACCGACACCATCAGCGCCCGCCAGCCCAGCCGGGATGAGGCCGAGATCCTCCAGATCCGCCCCGACACCCCGGTGCTGCACCTGCTGCACGTGGCCTACGACGGCCACCGCAAGCCGATCGAGGTCGCCCAGGCCACCTGGCCCGGCCCGGTCACCACGCTGACCGAGGAGTACAAGATCCCCGCCCCGGCCCCCGACCCCACCCCGGACCCGGGCCTCGTCCTCGGCTGACTGTCCCCTCCGCCCCACCCTCGCACCCCGCCCCGTCGATCATGCACTTCAGGTGGGCAACTACCGCCGTTACGCACCTTTTGCGAGGCACCACAACTGCATGATCGACGTCGCGAGGGGCGGGCCCACGGCGGGGCGGCGGACGAGGGTGAGGGGCGAGGGGGCGAGGGCGGGCGGCTGTCAGAGGCGGAGGCCGAGGAGGGCGTCCAGGGTGGCGGCGAAGAGGGCGGGGGCGGCCGGGTCGTCGGCGGTGCCGGCGAGGGTAGCCTCGGCCCACTTGTCGGCCAGCGCCAGGGCGCCCGGCGAGTCCAGGTCGTCGGCGAGGCGGGCGCGTACGCCGGCCAGGAACTCCTCGCCCGACGGGCCGGCGGGCGCGGCGGCGGCCCGCCGCCAGCGGGCCAGCCGCTCCAGCGACGTCGCGAGCAGCTCGTCGGTCCAGGCGCGGTCGGTGCGGTAGTGCCCTGAGAGCAGGGCCAGCCGGACCGCCATCGGGTCGACCTGGTCGGCGCGCAGCCGGGAGACGAAGACCAGGTTGCCCCGGGACTTCGACATCTTCTCGCCGTCGAGGCCGATCATGCCGGCGTGCACGTAGTGCTGCGCGAAGGGCGCGGCGCCCGTGAGCCGCTCGGCATGCGCGGCGGAGCACTCGTGGTGGGGGAAGATCAGGTCGTTGCCGCCGCCCTGCACGTCGATCCGGTCGCCGAGCAGGTTGAGCGCGATGACCGTGCACTCGATGTGCCAGCCGGGACGGCCGGCCCCCAGCTCGCCGCCCGGCCAGGACGGCTCGCCCTCGCGGGCGCCCCGCCACAGCAGCGGGTCGAGCGGGTCGCGCTTGCCGGCCCGGTCCGGGTCGCCCCCGCGCTCGGGGAAGATCTCCAGCATCTGCTCCCGGGTCAGGTTGGACTCGTAGCCGAAGCGGGAGGTGGCGGCGATGTCGAAGTAGACGTCGCCGGTGCCGTCCTCCAGGCGGTACGCGGCCCCGTCCTTGAGCAGCAGGAGGACCTTGTCGGCGATGTCGGGGATCGACTCCACCGCGCCGACGTAGTGCGCCGGCGGGATGATCCGCAGCGCCTCCATGTCCTCGCGGAACAGCGCGGTCTCCCGCATCGCCAGGACCTTCCAGTCCTCGCCGTCCCGCTCGGCCCGCTCCAGCAGCGGGTCGTCGATGTCGGTGACGTTCTGCACGTAGTGCACGTCCCGGCCGGCGTCCCGCCACACCCGCTGCACCAGGTCGAACGCGATCATGGTGGCGGCGTGGCCCAGGTGCGTGGCGTCGTACGGGGTGATGCCGCAGACGTACATGGTCGCGGTGCCGGCCGGATCGCTCGGGTGGGCGCCCTGCCGCGCCGAGTCGAACAACGACAGCGGCTGGCCCCTGCCCGGCAGCCGCGGCACCTCATGTCCCGCCCAAGAGTCCATGACCGTCAGCCTAACCAGCCGGCGCGGCGCGGCAGGCCCGGCCCACAGTGATCAACATGACAGCGCCGCGGGACGGACCGGGCGCGCTCACATGGGGGGCCAGGGCACCGCCGGCCAGTCCTGCGAGGGCTGCGGGAACAGGCCGGTGTGCCGCAGCCGGTCGACCCGGGCCGCCAGCTCGGCGACCTCCCGGATGGTCAGGTGCTCGGCCAGCTCGTCGCCGAGTGCCCCGGAAAGCTGGCCGGCGAGCGCGTCGAGCATCTCCACGGCGTCCGCCGGCAGCTGCCGCCCGGCCCAGCCCCAGAGCACCGTGCGCAGCTTCTCCTCGACGTGGAAGCTCACCCCGTGGTCGACGCCGTAGATCCGGTCGTCCGGACCGACCAGCACGTGCCCGCCCTTGCGGTCCGCGTTGTTGATCACCGCGTCGAGCACCGCGAGCCGGGCAAGCCGCGGATCGTCGGCGTGCGCCAGCGCGTACGGTGTGCCGTCGTCGTCGCGGGCCGCCGCGATCGGGAACCACCGGGGCGGCAGCGCGTCGGCCGGCACGAACCCGACCAGGGGCTCGGCCTCCTCCGGCTCGTCGATCCAGAGCTGACACGATCCCGGGCCGAACGGGCCGTCGCGCAGCACAGTCGGCGGCACCAGGTCCCAGCCGGAGGCCCGGGAGACCACGTACGCCGAGACCTCCCGGCCGGCCAGCGTGCCGTCCGGAAAGTCCCACAGCGGGCGCTCGCCCCGCACCGGCTTGTAGACGCAGCGGGCCGTCACCCCCTCGAGGGTCAGGATGCCGCGCAGGGTGGTGTTGGAGGCGTCGACGAGCCGCCCCTCCAGGTCGAGGTGGCCGTCACGCAGCAAGCGGAGCGCGGCCTCGCCGTCCTGTCGGGGCTGGAGATCCGACGACGTCACCGGTGATAGCCGTTGTGGCGCGGACAGAGATGACCGGCGGGATCGAGGGGCTGGCCGCAGAGCGGGCAGGGCGGCCGACCGGCGTTGACGACCCGCCGGGCCCGCTCGATGAACTGTCGGGTCGCCTCGGGGGTCAGCCGCACCCGGAGCCGGTCGAGGTCCTCGTCCGGCTCCTCGTCCTCGTCCTCGGCGTCCTCATCGTCGTCGTCGTCGTCGGGCTCGCCGAGCTCGACCTCGACCTCCGCCTCGCCCACGGCGATGGCCTCGATCACCACGGTCGCGGTGTCGACGTCGAACGCCAGCCCGAGCGTGCCGACCCGGAACTCCTCGTCGACGGGCGTGTCCAGCGGGTCGTTGTCGCCGACGGCGGCCACCGGTTCGGGCAGCTCCACCCCGAAGCGGCGCTGCGCCTCGGAGAGCAGCTCCTCGAGCTTCTCGGCCAGCAACGACACCTGGACCTTCTCCAGCGCGACGCTGACCAGCCGGCCACCGCCGCGCGCCTGGAGGAAGAACGCGCGCTCCCCCGGCGGCCCGACCGTCCCGGCGACGAACCGCTCCGGCGGCTCGAAGGCGTGCACCTGGTGGGTCATACCCACGACCCTATCCGGCGCGCCACAGCGCCGTGCACCCCACCGACGCGAATCGCCGTACCCCCGCCGCGCCCGGCACACCGTGTGCCGCACCCGGGCGTGGCGGCCGGCGAGACCCCGGGCCCGCGCCGCCGCGTGGTCGCGGACGGGATGCTCGGCCCGCACCGGCGCGCGGACTCCTCGTCGGCCGGGGCCGGCGTCGCCGACGGGACGGGCGTCGCGGACGGCCAGCGCGCCGCCGGACGCGCCGCCTTGCCGCGAGGCCGTGGGTCGGGGCGCCGCCGGCCGGTCACCGGCCCGCCCCCGCGCCGCCGCCGACCGGCGCGTCGGAGTCGCCCGCGCCGGCCGGCTTCGCCGCCCCCCGGCGCCGCTTGCGCGGCGGCGGCACCAGCCCGGCCAGGTCGCCGCCGGTGTCGTTGAGCCGCATCAGGAAGGGCCGCAGCGGCGTGTAGCGGATCGCCGTCACCGAGGCCGGGTCGGCCACGATCCGCTGGAACAGATCCAGGTGCACGCCGAGCGCGTCGGCCACGATCGCCTTGATCACGTCGCCGTGGCTGCACGCCAACCAGACGGCCTCCGGGCCGTGCTCGGCGGTGATCCGCGCGTCCCAGGTGCGTACGGCGGCGACCGCCCGCGCCGCCATCGCCGCCATCGCCTCGCCCTGGGGGAAGACCGCGGCGCTCGGGTGCTGCTGGACGACGGGCCAGAGCGGGTCCTTGGCCAGTTTCTTCAGCGGCTGCCCCTCCCAGGCCCCGTAGCCGCACTCGATCAGCCCCTCCTCCACCACCGGGGCGACCCCGGGCAGCGCCAGCTCCAGGGTCTGCCGGCAGCGGATCAGCGGGCTGGTCACCACCGCCGCGAGCGGCACCGCCCGCAGCCGCTCGCCGACCGCGCTCGCCTGGGCCCGGCCCGTGTCGTCCAGCTCGACGGGCTGGCGGCCGGCCAGCCCACCGTCCGCGTTCGCGGTCGTCCGGCCGTGTCGCAGAAGCAGAAGGGTCGCCACGGGACCACCCTATGACCTGTGTCCGGCCACGGGTTGCCTCCCCGGGTGCGCGGTAAGACCCACGCTCCCCCATCTCGGCCTTAGCGTCGGCGTCGGCGTCGGCGTCGGCGTCGGCGTCGGCGTCGGCGTCGGCGTCGGCGTCGGCGTCGGCGTCGGCGTCGGCAGATCTTGGAACGAGAGTGCCCCAGGGGCCGATCCTCGCCAAGATCTCGCAACCGGGGTCGGTCCGACAGGCTCGGCTGACTGTTGACCATGGGTCGGGGCCACCAACGGACATCACCCACATGTCCGGTTCATTCCCTGGCGCGCGGCTTCGCCACCCCACCACCCCGAGCGGTCGGCCTGTCCGGAACGCTCAGCACAACCCGCGCCACACCCACCCGAGACGAGTCGACAACGAGACGCATGTCCGGTTTCGAGGTGTGACCGGGGGCATCGTGGGGGCGGAATCGTGGCCGGCCCCGGGTCGTTACACCATGCGTACGACCGAGTAAGGGTACGCCCCGCCTCGCGGGCAGGTGGCCGGCCCGGGCCGGCCCCGGAATGATGGCGGCCGGCCGGTCGTTACACATGGTCCCGGCCCACGTGCAGGGCATCCCCCTCCGCCCCACACGGCCGACTCTGATCTTTCCTCCGGCAGGACGCCGGAGGTTCCCCGTTGTTCATCGAGCGCCGGACGGTGCTTGCACCCGCACGCAGAGCCGATCCCCCTTCGGTGTGCGGTGCCAACCCCCGAATGGAGCGTCCCCATGAACACGTTCATCCGTAACAGCGTTCTCGGCATTGCTGGTCTCGCGTTCGCCGGTGGCGTGGCCGCCGGCCCGATGACCGACAGCACCCCGACGACTGTCGACACCACGCCCGTGGCGGCTGTGGCCGTGCAGGCTGACAAGCCGGCCGTGGACAAGGCCAAGCTGGTCCCGCACGGCGTGCAGGGCGCCCAGTCGCACGTCGACCTGTCCGACGAGCAGGTCGCCAACGTCAAGGCCATCATCGCCGCGACGAAGAAGGCCGGCATGGACGAGCGCGCCGCCGTCGTCTCCATCGCGACCGCGTTGCAGGAGTCGAAGCTGGAGAACCTGGGTCACCTCGGTGACCGCAACGACCACGACTCGCAGGGCCTGTTCCAGCAGCGCCCCTCCAGCGGATGGGGCACGATCGAGCAGATCACCGACCCCGAGTACTCCACCACCGCGTTCCTCAAGGGCCTCAAGCAGGTCGACGGCTGGCAGGACATGCCGCTGACCAAGGCCGCCCAGACGGTGCAGGTGTCGGCGTACCCGGACCACTACGCCCAGTGGGAGCAGCAGGCCGCCGACCTCGTCGCCGAGCACTGGAACAGCTGACACACAGACTTTCCACCACAAGGGGGATCGCTGGCCGGCACCCGAACACGGGGTGCCGGCCAGCGGCACATCCACCCCCGCACACCCCACGGCCGGCACCCCGACAGGGGCGCCGGCATCTCCGCCACCAGATCTTGGACAGTTGCCGCTCACACCCGACGGCAACCGTCCAAGATCTCGACGTATGGACCGCGAGCACGCGATCCGGCGAGACAAAATGCGCTCCTCGGCCCTTCGGATCGCCGGGGTTGTGGTCCGGGTGCGGATCGCGGTGCCAGACGCCACAGTGCCAAGGCGCCATGCAGGCAGCGGCGGCCGGCGGCGGATCGGACACGGGCCGGCCCCCGTCCGCTGCTGCGGAACGAGGGCCGGTGCGGAGGTGGGTGGCGGATCAGGTGGCGCTGATGGTGCCCGTCATCAGCAGGGCGAGCACGAGGGTGCCCACCGCGACCCGGTACAGCACGAAGACGTACAGGGTGTGGTGGGCGACGTAGCGCAGCAGCCAGGCGATGGCCGCGTACCCGACGCCGAAGGCGATGATCGTGGCGACGACCATCTGGACCACGGTCGGCACCGACGTGCCGGGCGCCGCCGGCTCGAAGACGTCGCCGACGCTGAAGATCCCGGACATCACCACCGCCGGGATGGCCAGCAGGAACGAGTAGCGCGCCGCCGCCTCCCGGGTGAGGTTGAGGAACAGCCCGGCGGTGAGCGTGCCGCCCGAGCGCGACACCCCGGGGATGAGCGCCATCGCCTGGGCGAAGCCCATCACCACGCCGTCGCGCATCTTGAAGTTCACCAGGGTGCGGGTCTGCCGCCCCCAGTATTCGGCGAACGCCAGCACGAACGCGAACACGATGAGCGTGGTCGCCACCAGCCACAAATTCCGGCCGGCGGTGCGGATCTGGTCCTTGAACAGGAAACCGAACAGCCCGATCGGGATCGAGCCGACGATGACGTACCAGCCCATCCGGTAGTCGAGGCTGGAGCGCACCGACCTGTCCCGGATGCCGACCAGCCACGTCCGGGTGATGCGCCAGATGTCCTTGGCGAAGTAGATCAGCACCGCCGCCTCGGTGCCCAGCTGGGTGACCGCGGTGAACGACGCGCCGGCGTCCTGGTCGAAGAAGATCGCGGAGGTGATCCGCAGGTGACCGGACGAGCTGACCGGAAGGAACTCGGTCAGTCCCTGGACGATGCCCAGGACGATGGCCTCGACCCAGGTCACTCGCCGACTCCCGAGAGGTCCAGCGCCTCGGCGACGGTACGCAGGGTGTGCACGCCGCTGTCCCGGTCGGCCGCGAACAGGGTCACGGACAGGGTGGTGACGCCGGCGGCGGCGTACTCCCGCATCCGCTCGGCGATGCGCTCCTTCGGGCCCAGCAGCGAGGTGCGGTCGATGAACTCCAGCGGCACCGCGGCGGCGGCGTCGCGCTGCCGCTTGGCCAGGTAGAGGTCCTGCACCTCGCGGGCGGCGTCGCCGTAGCCCATCCGGGTGGCGAGCTGGTTGTAGAAGTTCTGCTGGCGGCTGCCCATGCCGCCGACGTAGAGGGCCGCGTACCAGCGGACCAGCTCGGCGCAGGTGGCGACGTCGTCGCCGACCACCACGGGCACCGACGGGACGACGTCGAAGCCGGCGAGTTCCTTGCCGGCCTTCGCCCGCCCGGCGCGCACCGACGCGAGCTGCTCCTCGGCGAACTCGGGGGCGTAGAAGATCGCCAGCCAGCCGTCGGCGATCTCGCCTGCCAGTTCCAGGTTCTTCGGGCCCACGGCGGCGAGGTAGATCGGGATGTGCTCGCGCGGCGGGTGGAAGCCCAGCTTCAGCGCCTTGCCCGGGCCGTCGGGCAGCGGCAGCGTGTAGAACTCGCCGTCGTACGCGACGGACTTGCGGGCGACGGCCAGCTTCACGATGTCCACGAACTCGCGGGTCCGCGCCAGCGGCTTGGCGAACCGTACGCCGTGCCAGCCCTCGGAGACCTGCGGGCCGGACACGCCGAGGCCCAGCCGGAACCGGCCGCCGGACAGCGCGTCGATGGTCGCCGCGGTCATCGCGGTCATCGCCGGGGTACGGGCGGGGATCTGCATCACCGCGCTGCCCAGGTCGATCCGCTCCGTCTGCCCGGCCATCCAGGCGAGCATGCTCGGCGAGTCGGAGCCGTAGGCCTCCGCCGCCCACACCACCGAGTAGCCGAGCCGGTCCGCCTCCTGGGCGAAAGCCAGGTGATCGGCCGGTGTGCTCCACGCCGTCTGGTATCCGAGGCTGAGCCCGAGTCGCACTAGGTCCTCCTCCATCCGCACCACAGGTCGCATCAGGTTACGCAATGCCGCAAGTCGACCCGTTCACCGGTCGCCACCACCGGGGGCGGTGCCCGGACGGTCGGAAACGCGACGCGCCCGGCACACTTGACGGGAGCGAGGATATCGGCGGGCCCTCGTTCGAAATAAGGTTCACCCATGCAACAGCGACCGCTCGGCCGAAGCGGGCTGGCGGTTTCGCGGCTCGCGCTCGGCACCATGACGTGGGGCCGGGACACCGACGCCGACGATGCGGCCGCCCAGCTGAAGAGTTTCCTCGACGCGGGCGGCAACCTGATCGACACCGCCGACGTCTACGGCGACGGCGACGCCGAGTCGGTGATCGGGTCGCTGCTGGGCTCCCTGGTGCCGCGCGAGGAGCTGCTGATCGCCACCAAGGCGGGCCTGCGACCGGGCAGCGGTCGGCGTCGGGACGGTTCCCGGGGGCACCTGTTGCGCACGCTGGACGCCTCGCTGCGCCGGCTCGGCACGGACCACGTCGACCTCTTCCAACTGCACGGCTACGACCCCGACACGCCGCTGGAGGAGACGCTCGCGGCGCTCGACCACGCGGTGGCCAGCGGCCGGGTCCGCTACGTCGGGGTGTCGAACTTCGCCGGCTGGCAGACCGCGCGGGCGGCGGCCTGGCAGACCGCCTGGCCGGGGCGCGCCCCGGTGGTGGCGGCGCAGGTGGAGTACTCGCTGCTGGAGCGGGGCGTGGAGCGGGAGGTGCTGCCCGCGTGCGAGGCCCTCGGGCTGGGGGTGCTGCCGTGGTCGCCGCTGGGCCGCGGGGTGCTCACCGGCAAGTACCGGCACGGCCGGCCCGCCGACTCGCGGGCGGCCTCGCCGCACTTCGAGCGCTTCGTCGCCACCTACCTGGAGCCCCGCTGCTCCAGCATCGTGGAGGCGGTCGCCATCGCCGCGGGCGGGCTGGGCGTCTCCCCGACGGAGGTGGCGCTGGCCTGGATCCGCGACCGGCCCGGGGTGGTGGCCCCGATCCTCGGCGCGCGGACGGTCGGGCAGCTGCTCGGCGCGCTCCAGGTCGAGCGGATGACCCTGCCGGAGGAGATCGTCACGGCACTGGACGACGTGTCGGCCGTGCCGGTGGGCTACCCCGAGCGCGACGGCTGACCCGCGCCGCGCGGCGCGAGCGCGCGGTCAGGCCGTGGGGCGCTGGCCGGGCAGGTCGCGTACGGCGGCGAGGAAGCGGGACTGGTCGTCGCGGGTGGCCGGGTTGACGATCCGGATCCAGGACCCGTCGTCGAACACGATGGTGGACGGGAACTGCATGAGGCGGGCCCCGTGCTCGGACTCGATGCGGGCGATGCGCCGCCGCGGCACGCTCCACAGCACCTGGGGGCGCCGCCGGTCCTCGCGGTCGGGGTCGGGGCGGCGGCCCATCCGCAGCAGGTGCAGGTGGGTGTCGGTGACCGCCAGCGGAGTGCCGGTGTAGCGCTCCAGGAAGAGCAGGAGGCTGCCGGCGAGGGTGGCCAGGTCGCCGCTGAAGACGTACCGCCGCCGGTAGGCGATCTCGGCGAGCTGGTCGGCCAGCGGGCGGTAGCGGCTGAGCCGGAACAGCGCCCGGAAGGCCTCCTGCTCGTCGGTGAGCGGCAGCGGCTCCCGGGGCGCGCCGCCCGGCGCCGGTTCCGGCTCGGCCGTCTCCGGGGTGCCCGCGGCGAGCACGGCGGCCTTCCCGGGCAGCAGCAGGACGCCCGCGGCGATGCGTACGGGCGTCAGCACCGCGTCCACCCAGGCGACCGGGTTGACGATGTTGAGCAGCCCGAACAGCGCGCGCGGATCGAGCGCCTCGGCCAGCTCGGCGTTGACCCGGTCGGCGAGCTGGCTGCCGGCCCGGTGGTTCTCCGGGGCCCGCACCGGCGCCAGGCCGACGTAGCGGATCTCCTCGTCGGGCAGCAGGGGCGCCACCAGGGCGCGCTCGGGCTCGTCGGTGGTGCGGAACTCGTCGCGCAGCTCACGGGCCTTGTCCCGGGCGGCCCGCGCACCGCCCAGCACCGCGTCGGTCAGCCGGCCCAGCCGACTGCGCCCCTCGGACACGCCCCACCCCCTCGAACGACCGTCACCTGCCGGCCGGCTGCTGCGCCGGCGGCTGCCCGAAGACATTCTGGTCGATCCACTCGGCGCCGCCCTGCACCGCCGCGTCGACCTTGTCGCCGACCTGGTCCATGCCGGGCACCGACAGGCCGGAGACCATCGCGACGGTGCCCCAGGTGACGCCGTGCACGACGGAGTTCGGGATGTTCCACGGCAGGTTGGTGGCCCAGTCCCGGCCGATCATCCGCGCCCCGTCGGCCATCCCGTGCGCCCGCAGCGCCCCGAGGCGCTCGAACGTGCTCATGTCGAACGGCGAACCGGACTTGCCGAGCTTCCAGGTGCCCTTCGCCGGGTCCATGAACTTGTGGTGCCACTTGTCGGCGGCGCCGGCGGCACGGCGCTTGTCGGCGTACTTCTGGCCGGCGCGCAGCGCCTTCTGCTTGTCGACCAGCTTGTCCAGGTGGTTGCGCAGCTTGCGCAGGTGGAGCAGGACCCGTTGCAGCAGCCGGATGACCTTCTGCAGGTGCGTCGCCAGCGGCCGGATGATCTTCAACATCCGGGTCAGCGCGATCATGCCCCGGGTGACCCCCAGCGCCACGCCGGCCGCCCAGGACGCCCCGGCGGTGAACGGGGCCATCAGCAGCGCGGTGACCAGCGTCACCAGCAGGAAGTTGACGAACTCGACGCAGATGTCGACCAGGACGTCGTGCACCGTCTGGAGCGCGTCGGCCACCCCGCGCAGGTACTCGGCCGTGGCGGCGAACTGCTCGGCGACGTCCAGCAGCTGCTGCTCGACCTCGGCCAACCGCCGCCCGTACGCCTGGCCGGACGGGGAGCGCCAGCCGGCCTGCTCGGCCTCGCGCACGCTGCGGTGGCCCATCGCCAGCTCCCGCACCTGCGCGGCCAGCGCGTCCCACTCCGTGGCCTTGGCGCGCAGCGCGGCCGGCTCGCCGTCGACGAGGTCGACGAGCTGGATCAGCGGCCAGGCGAGGGTGCGGCAGACGCTGTCGACCACCTTGTCCACGCTGGACAGGGCGTTGTCGATGCCGTTCCAGAGCTCGACGGCGGTGCCCGCGGGCCCACTCACCGGGGCATCCCGGCGCCGATGGCGCGGAAGGAGGAGTCGATGTCCTGCTCGTTGCGCTCGTAGGCCTCGGCCGTCCCGCCCAGCGCGCCACCGACCCGCTCGAACGCGTCGTGGCCGGACCGGAACAGCTCCATCCCCCCGGTGACCTGCTCGGCGTACTTCTCGCGGAGCATGTCGCTGACGAACGGCAGGTGCCCGAAGGCCCCGTCCGGTATGTCGCCCGCAGACGTGATCCGGCTCTCCAGCGCGGTCAGCGAGGTGGCCACCCGCTTCGCCGCCGCCTCCAGCCGACGCACCGCCTGCACGTCGACGTCGATGTCAGGCACGCCGTTCCTCCCCCACTCGCCCGGCGGGACGACGATACGATCATGCCGCCGCCGGGCGCCACCCCGGACGGCCCGTGCACGGGAGGTTCTCATGTCTGACCCGCTGTCCGCGTTCGACGCACTCGCCGGACGGCTCGCCGACATCGAACGCCGCTTCGCCGGGCTCACCGACGACCTGGACGAGCTGAGCGCCACCGCCACCGACGACAGCGGCCTGGTCACCGCGACCGTCGACGCCACCGGCGAGCTGGCCGACCTGAGCCTCGCCCCGACCGCGCTGCGGGTGGGCACCGAGGACCTCGCGGCCATGGTGCTGCAGGCGTACCGGCAGGCCCGCTCGGCGGCGACCGCGCAGCTCGAAGAGCGCACCGGGGGTCTCGACGCGACGCTCGGCGCGGGCCTGAACGGGATCTTCGGCACCCCCGGCGACTTCGCCTCGCTGGGCCGCCTGGAGGAGGCGATGGGACGGCTCGGCCGGCTCGACGGCCGCCTGCCGGGGCCGCCGGCATGACGTCGCCGGGCTGGCCAGACATCGTCGCCCGGCTCCACGACACGCTGTCGGGCTGCGACCGCGACACCGACCTGGAGCTCGCCGCCGGCCCCCGCCGGCTGCACCTGATGGTGCGCCGGGACACCGTCCGCGGGGTCTGCCCGCCCTACGACGAGCGACGCCTGGCCGAACTCGGCTGGCAGGCGCCGCGCGGGGCCGGCGGTTGGTGGTACGAGACGCCGCGCACCGCCGAGGGCCTGCGCTGGTGGAGCGGGTTCGCGGCGCAGACCGCCGCCACGGTGCTCACCACGGAGCCCCGAGCGCTGTCCTGCCAGATCCTTCCGCCCACCGGTCCCCGGGTGCGCCCGGAGCCGACCGTGCCCCGCGTCCGGGCCGCGGAACCCGTCGCCGGGACCGGGCACGCCGCGGCCGAAGCCGGGCAGCCCGCTGTCGAAGCCGGGCACGCCGCGGCCGGAGCCGAGCGGCCCGTCGCCGGAGCCGGGCAGCCCGTGGCCGGGGTCGAGCAGCCCGCTGCCGGGGCCGGGGACGGGGACGCGCGCGTGCCCGACCCGTCGCCTGCGGAACTGCCCGCGGATTCGCCCGCGGGCCCCGCCGCGGACGGGGCGCGGAGCGGGGCGGACCCGGGCGGGCCGTCCGTGCTCGACCTGCTCAGCGAGGCCGGCGCGCGGCGGGACCTGCCCGGCTACCTCGGCATCCTCGCCGCCGCGGCGGTCTGCGTACCGCTGGCGGCGGAGCCGGGGCCGGACCGCGAGGTGCCGTGGACGATCGTCACCGACCCGACCGGCGCGCCGCTGCTGCCGGTCTTCACCTCCCCCGACGCGCTGACCGCGTTCGCCGGGGAGGGCGTGCCGTTCGTCGCCGTGCCCTGCGCGGACCTGCTCGCGGACTGGCCCGACCCGGCGTGGGGGCTGGTGGTGGACGCGGGCACCCCGCGCGCCCTGGCCCTGGGGGCGGCGTCGCTGGCCGCCCTGCTGGCGGCGAACCCGCCCACCGGCTGACCGCCGGTCGGCGGCCTACCGCTACCGGCCGCGCCGCGCCTGCCGCACGGCGAACACGACCGCGCCGACGACGAGCACGACGCCCAGGAGTTGGAGGCCGGGCGAGTCGTCGGCCTCCCCGAGCACGACGCCGGCGACGCCGAGCGCGGCGGCGAGGAGGGCGAGCAGGTACGTCATGGCGTCTCCCTGGTGGCGGCCGGGGTCTCGGACCTGCCGGCGGGTGGTTCGTGGTCGGTGGGCCGGGGCGTGGCGCGCGGGTTCACTCGTCGACCCACTCGAGCAGGTCACCGGGCTGGCAGTCGAGCACCCGGCACATGGCCTCCAGGGTGCTGAACCGGACGGCCTTGGCCCGGCCGTTCTTCAGCACCGCCACGTTCGCCGGTGTGAGTCCGACGCGCTCGGCGAACTCGCCGACGCTCATCTTGCGTTTGGCCAGTTCGACGTCGATGCGTACGACGATGGGCATCAGATCACCGCCTCCATGTCGGTCCGCAGCGTCGTGGCCTGCCGCAGCAGCGCGCGCATCACCACCATCAGCAGACCCAGCACGGCGACGCCCACCAGCAGGAGGAACAGCAGGAGCGGCAGCCCGGGGTCCGTGGCGTTGAAGCCGACGTAGAGGAAGACGCCCAGCAGCACGACCCAGGCGGCGACGATCGCCCAGACGATCGCGTCCACCCACGCCAGCGAGGCGTCGGTGAAGATGCGGTCGCGCTTGACCAGGGTGAGCAGCTTCCAGGTGGACACGACCACCACCTGGACGCACAGCACCCAGAACACCGCCACGGCGGTCATCGGCCACCTGAGGTAGGCCTGCTCCGGGGACTCCTCGGCCATGTGGGCGAACTGCCCGGGCAGCGAGAAGGTCTGGAGCATGACCAGGATCCCGAACAGCACGACGAGGAAGACTCTGAGCGGGGCTACCGCTCGATGCTCGTTGAACATGCATCGACTATCGCTCTTAACCTATCGAAAGTCAATCGGTTCGCCGATGGTCGGGAAGCCGGACGGCCGTGCCTCGCAGCGGCGCGGGTCACCGGTGAGGGGGTGGCGAAGGCCTCCCGGGCTGGGCAGCATGGAGGTCATGGACTACGAGTACGCGCCGCTGCGGCTGCCGCCGAACGTCGACCGGTTGACCGCCGCGGCGCAGTTGGCGATCCAGGCGGAGTTCTCCGGGTGGGAGTTGGCGCGGGTACGGCTGTACCGCGACGGCACGCGGCAGGTGGTGCTGCGCCGCCGCCGGGTCAACCAGCCGCAGCCGGGACTGTCGTACTGACCACGACAGCAAGGCCCGGGGCCGACCGTCCGGTCGGGCCCCGGGCCTGCGCCGCCTGACTGGCGGGCCGTCACCGCCTAGTGGGCGTGGTCGTGCTCCTCGTCGAGCTCCATGAAGGGGTGCTCGTCGAGCCGGCCGACCAGCCGGTCGTCGGCGGCCGGCTGGAACGGGCCCACCGGGTCGTCGTCGTCGAACGACTCCAGGTCGACCGGGGTGCCGACCTCGCTGACCATCACCACGCCGTCGAGCGGCTCCAGCTCCGGCACGTCCAGCGCGCCCAGCGAGCCGTCACCGCTCTGGAGCAGCTCCAGCACCGCCTCGCCGACCCCCTCGACGGGCTCCGGCTCGTCCTCGGCCGGGGTGCCCTCCCGCCGGGCGGCCTCGGCGATGCGGATCAGCGCCGACACGCTCGGCACCCGGTAGTCGCGCCGCTGCCGCACCGAGATCACCCGCGGGTGCGGGTCGGTGGGCTCCACGCCCTCCGCGGCCCCGAAGCGCTGGTCGGCCTCCTCCGGGTCGATCGACTCGACGTCCCACGGGGTGACCTCGCCGAAGGCGTCCAGGAGTTGCTCGTCGTACGCGAAGGACGCGTTGTTGAGCGCGACGTACGCCTGCCAGACGTCGTCGTCGTCGACGCGGCCCTGTGCGGCGCGGACGGCGGCCAGGTGGTGGCGGGCCGCATCGATCACGCGCTCGAGGGCGGCGTCCAGCTCACCGTGCTGGTCGGTCATGTGGGTCAGTCCCTTCACGATCAGTGGTTCCCGCCGGGACACCGGGGTTCCTGGCGGGGGCTAGCAGGTGCGGAGGAACCGGTCGAGAACCCGCACGCCGAACTGTAGTCCGTCCACCGGAACCCGCTCGTCGATGCCGTGGAACAGCGCGGAGAAGTTCAGGTCGGCCGGCAGCCGCAGCGGCGCGAAGCCGAAGCAGCGGATGCCGAGCTGCGAGAACGCCTTCGCGTCGGTGCCGCCGGAGAGCATGTACGGCACCGGCCGCGCCCCCGGGTCCTCCGCGCGCAGCGCGGCGGACATCGCGTCGACCAGGTCGCCGTCGAACGTCGTCTCCAGCGCCGGCTGGCGCTGGAGGTACTCGATGACGATGTCCGGACCGACCAGCTCGCGCAGCTGCCGCTCCAGCAGCTCCGACTGCCCCGGCAGGCTGCGGCAGTCGATGGTGGCGGTGGCCCGGCCGGGGATGACGTTGTCCTTGTACCCGGCGGCGAGCCGGGTCGGGTTGGCGGTGTTGCGGATCGTCGCGCCGATGATGTTGGCGATCGGCCCGAGCTTGGCGATGGCGGTCTCCGGGTCCTCCGGGTCCAGCTCGACGCCGAGCAGGTCGGAGACCTCCTCCAGGAACGCCCGGACGGTGTCGGTGACCACCACGGGGAAGCGGTGCCGGCCGACCCGGGCCACCGCCTCGGCGAGCGCCGTGACCGCGTTGTCGTCGTGGATCATCGAGCCGTGCCCGGGCCGGCCCTTCGCGTGCAGGCGCAGCCAGTCGATGCCCTTCTCGGCGGTCTCGATCAGATAGAGCCGCTGGCTGTCGTTTACCGAGTACGAGAAGCCGCCGACCTCACCGATGGCCTCGGTGCAGCCGTCGAGCAGACCGCGGTGCCGCTCGACCAGGAAGTGCGCGCCGTAGTCGCTGCCCGCCTCCTCGTCGGCGGTGTACGCGAGCACGATGTCCCGGGGCGGGCGGACCCCGGTGCGCTGCCAGTGCCGCACCACCGCCAGCACCATCGCGTCGAAGTCCTTCATGTCGATGGCGCCCCGGCCCCACAGGTAGCCGTCGCGCAGCTCACCGGAGAACGGGTGCACCGACCACTCGTCGGCGTCGGCGGGGACGACGTCGAGGTGGCCGTGCACCAGCAGCGCCCCGCGGCTCGGGTCGGTGCCGGGGATGCGGGCGACCAGGTTGGCCCGGCCGGGCGCCGACTCGTGGATGACGGACTCGACGCCCACCTCGGCCAGCTTCTCCGCCACGTACTCGGCGGCGAGGCGTTCCCCGGCGCTGGTGTCGTTGTCCCCGGTGTTGGTGGTGTCGATCCGCAGCAGGTCACGGCAGAGGTCGACGACCTCGTCGGTGGGGTCGGGTCGGGCGGAGGCGGCGTCGCTCGTCATCGCATCTTCATACCAGCCCACGAGCCCGCCGCGGTCGCCCCGCCCCGGCGTATCGACGCCGACGACGTGGCACGGGCGGCGACCGGGCCCGGTTTCGCCGCCGACGCCGCCGGGTACCGCCGCTCGCGACCCGCTCCCCACCACCTGCACCGCCCGCCACAGAGGAGGGCACCATGACCGTTCCCCTGCCACCGCTGCCGCCGACCGGAGAGGATGAGGGCTTCCGGCCGGGCGGCCGCAGCATCGCCGACATCCTCGACGCCGAGCACCGGCAACTGCGGGAGCTGCTGCGGCGGCTCACCGACCCGGGCCCGGAGCCCGCCCCCGAGCGCGGCCTGGAGGTGCTCACGGCGGCGCTGTCGCGGCACCTGTCCGCCGAGGAGCAGTACCTGCTGCCCGCCGTCCGGGCCGCCCTGCCCGACGCGGCGGAGCGGATCGACCGGGCCATCGCGGACGACCGGGCCCTGCTGACCGCCCTGAAGACGCTCGCCGACGAGGGGCTCGCCGACGTCGCCGCGCGGGTCCACCGCCACGTCGAGGAGGCGGGCGCGCTCGTCGCGGCGCTGCGCGAGGTGGCCAGCGCCGAGGAGCTGATCCGCCTCGGCAACCGGCTGGAGATCGCCGAGGAGGCGGCCCCGACGCGCCCGCACCCCGGCACCCCGGCGACGCCGCCGTGGAACCGGGTCGTCGAGCCCGCGGTGGGCGTCGTCGACAAGGTCCGCGACGCCGTCACCGGCCGACCCACCTACCTGGCCGACCTCACCGAGCGGCCGCCGGCCTGAGCCGGCGGCGGGCGCGGGCGCGGCGCGCCGGAGCAGATCGGGCACACATTGGGGAGCGTTGATCCGTCCAGGGCCTTCCGTCGGCCGCTACGGGGTCATACCGTCACGGTATGAATCTGGAGCTGCGACACCTGAGGGTGGTCTGCGCGATCGCGGAGACGGGGAGCGTGACCAAGGCGGCATCGACGCTCGGCCTGGCCCAGCCGGCACTCACCGCCCAGCTCCAGCGCATCGAGCGGACCCTGGGCGGGCCGCTGTTCGAGCGGGACCGCCGCGGCGCCCGCCCGACCGCCCTGGGCGAGCTGGTGCTCGCCCGGGCGCGGGTGCTGCTGCCGGCGATGAAGGGCCTGCAGGACGAGGCGGCGCGGCTGGCCGGGGCCGGGAACGTGCCCCGCCGCTACCGGTTCGGCGGGGTGAACAGCCCCATCCTCGGCCGGCTCGTGCACCGGCTCGCCGCGGAGCCCCCACCGGCCCAGATCACCACCCACGCCTCCTGGTCGGCCGACGAGCTGGCCCAGCTCGTCGCGGGCGGCCGGCTGGACTTCGCGCTGATCGGGGTGTGCGGCGACGCGGCGCCGCCCGCCGAGCTCGGGTTGAGCTGGCGGGAGGTGGCCGTCGACCCGGTGCTGGTGCTGCTGCCCGAGCAGCACCCGCTGGCCGGGCACGCCGAGGTGAGCCTGGTGGACCTGAGCCACGAGCAGTGGGTCGCCGCGCCCGGCGACGGCTGCTTCGGCGACTGCTTCGCCGCCGCCTGCGCCCGCGCCGGCTTCACCCCCCGCAAGGTGTACGAGACCGACGTGCGCTGCTGCATCGACATGGTGGACTCCGGCGAGGCGATCGCGCTCTGCCAGGCCACCTTCCGCCCGGTCGCCGGGTTGGTCACCCGGATGCTGGCCGGGACGCCGCTGCGCTGGCGGCTGATGCTGGGCTGGCATCCCGACTCCCCCGCCGCCCGCGACGCCGAACTGGTGCTGGAGTTCGCGCTGGCCGCGTACACCGACTCGCTGGCGGCGCACCCGGAATACCTGGCCTGGCTGCTGCGCAACCCGAGCTACGGGGCGCGGCGGCTGACGGCCGCCGGGGCCGACGGGGTGCGAACGGCGTAGCGCCGGGTATCAGGCGGACATGACCGATGCCTACCCCGCCGCCGACGACCGGGAGATCCTCCGGCAGGCCGCCGCCACGCACACCGCCGCCGCCCGCGACGTGGAGGCGTTCCTGCGTCGCCTGCCCGAGGTGCCCGACCCGGCGGACGTCACGGAGTACGCCAACCTGCTGACCCGCGAGGAGCGGGCGCGCGCCGACCGCGAGGCGGCGGCCGACGCCGCGGGTCTGACGATCGGCAGCCTGGAGAGCGACCACGGTTGACCACGGACGGGCGGCGCCCGGTCCTCCCGGACGCCGCCCGACCGCCGGCTCAGCGTTCGACGAGGACGTCATGGCCCAGGTCGAGCAGGGCGTGCCGCCACTCGTCGTCGGCGTTGCCGCGGGGCGGCTTCTCGTCCAGCAGGGACTGGATCTCGTCGATCGCGTCCCGCATCACCCGGATGTCCTCCGGCGTGAGGTCCACCTTGCGTTTGGCCAGCACCCGCAGGATCCGCCGGCCCATCCCGGGCAGGTCGAGGTCCGGGTCGGGCCCGAACGACTCCTCCCCGGAGCCGCGGGTGAGCAACCACTGCCGCAACTGCTCCGACGGGACGTTCACCTGGGCGTGGAAGTCGTCCCAGAGCACCTCCACCTCGGGTTCGAGCCGCTGCTCGCGTACCATCAGCCCTCCTCTCGACGGCGGCGGTCGGACTCCGCCGGCTCCGGGTCGTCGCCCTGCTGGCCCACGCCCTCCGGCGGCACCCGCACCCGGGCGGGGTTGGCGGTCGGCGGGGCCACGATCGGATCGGTGCGCTCGCTCTCGTCCCGGGTCTCCTGGGGTTCGCTCATGTCCGCCCTCCGGTCATCGGGGATGGGACGTCGTGGCCGGGGTGTAGCCGCGCTCGCCGGCCGTCACGTCGAAGGCGAGCCGCCCGTCGCGGGCGTCCACGGTGATCTTCTGGCCGGGTGAGACCGCCGACTCCAGCAGCATCCGGGACAGCTGGTTGTCCACCTCCCGCTGGATGACCCGGCGCAACGGCCGGGCGCCGAACTCCGGCTGGTAGCCGTGCTCGGCGATCCAGTCGACGGCGGGGGTGGTGAAGTGGACCTGGATGTCCTGCGCGTGCAGCCGGCGGCGGGTCTCCTCCAGCAGCAGGCCGGTGATCTGGCGCAGCTGCTCGGCCTCCAGCCGGCGGAAGATGATCACCTCGTCGATGCGGTTGAGGAACTCCGGCCGGAAGTTCTCCTGGAGCCGGCGCATGAGCCGCTCGCGCAGCTCGTCGCGCTCCTGCTCGCCGCCCTCCGCGCCGGTGCCGAACCCGACGGCGCGCTGGGCGCCGGTGATCAGTTCCGAGCCGAGGTTGCTCGTCATGATCAGTACGGTGTTCTTGAAGTTGACCGTCCGGCCCTGGCTGTCGGTGAGCCGCCCCTCGTCGAGCACCTGGAGCAGGATGTTGAACACGTCGGCGTGGGCCTTCTCGATCTCGTCGAGCAGCACCACCGCGTACGGGCGGCGGCGGACCGCCTCAGTGAGCTGACCGGCCTCCTCGTAGCCGACGTACCCGGGCGGGGCGCCGACGAGCCGGCTGACCGTGTGCCGCTCCTGGAACTCGCTCATGTCCACCCGGACCATCCGGTCGGCCTCGCCGAACAGCGCCTCCGCGAGGGCCCGGGCCAGCTCGGTCTTGCCGACGCCGGTGGGCCCGAGGAAGAGGAAGCTGCCCATCGGGCGGTCCGGGTCGGCCAGCCCGGCACGCGAGCGGCGAACCGCCTCGGCGACCGCGGTGACCGCGTCCTCCTGGCCGACCACCTTCTCGTGCAGGTGGCCTTCCAGGCGCAGCAGCCGGTCGCGTTCCTCCTCGGTGAGCTGGCTGATCGGAATGCCGGTGGCGCGGGAGACCACCTCCGCGATCTCCTGCGGCCCGACGGCCGGCACCTGCGACGGGCCGCCCTCGTCGCCCCGGGCCCGACGGATCTGCTCCTCCAGCTCCGCGAGCTGGTCGCGCAGCGCGGACGCCTTCTCGTACTGCTCGTCGGCGACGGCCTGCTCCTTGTCCCGGCGTACCTCCTCGAGCTGTGTCTCCAGCTCCCGCACGTCGGACGCCGGGGTGCGGGTGCGCAGCCGGACCCGGGCGCCTGCCTGGTCGATCAGGTCGATCGCCTTGTCCGGCAGGAACCGGTCGGTCACGTACCGGTCGGACAGCTCGGCCGCGGCGACCAGCGCCTCGTCGGTGAACCGCACCTGGTGGTGGGCCTCGTAGCGGTCGCGCAGCCCGCGCAGGATCGCCACGGTGTCGTCGACGGTGGGCTCCGGCACGAACACCGGCTGGAACCGGCGGGCCAGCGCCGCGTCCTTCTCGATGCTCTTGCGGTACTCGTCCAGCGTGGTCGCGCCGATCACCCGCAGTTCGCCCCGGGCCAGCGCCGGCTTGAGCATGTTCGAGGCGTCCATGCCGCCCTCGCTGCCCGCCCCGCCCGCGCCGACCAGGGTGTGGATCTCGTCCAGGAAGACGATCAGCTCGTCGCGGTGCGCCCGGATCTCGTCGATGACCTTCTTCAGCCGCTCCTCGAAGTCGCCCCGGTAGCGGGTTCCCGCCACCAGGCCGGCCAGGTCGAGCTGGATCACCCGCTTGCCGAGCAGCGTCTGCGGCACGTCGCCGTCACAGATCCGCTCCGCCAGGCCCTCCACGATCGCGGTCTTGCCGACGCCGGCCTCGCCGATCAGCACCGGGTTGTTCTTCGTCCGCCGGGACAGGATCTCGACGGCCTGCTCGATCTCGTCGGCCCGGCCGATCACCGGGTCGATCTGGTCGTTGCGGGCCAGGTCGGTCAGGTCCTGGCCGTACTGGTCGAGGGTGGGCGTGCCGCGGTCGGGCTTCGGCCCGGTCATCGGCCCGCGCTCGGCGCTGGCCGCCTGCAACGACTCGGGCTGGATCCGGCCGGCGGCGAGCATCCGGCCGGCCGGGGACTCCGGGTTCAGCGGCAGCGCCATCAGGATGTGCTCGGGGCCGATGTAGTTGGCGCCCATCGCCCGGGACAGCTGGTGGGCGTCGAGCAGCGCCCGCTTGGCCGCCGGGGTGAGCGACAGGTTGGGCGGCACCTCGCCCTTGGGTGCGCCGTCGCCGCGCCCACCGAGCGCGTTGAGCAGCGTGTCCGGGTCGGCGCCGGCGCGCCGGACGAGGTCGCGCAGCGGTTCGCGTTGCAGCGCGGCCCAGAGCAGATGGTCCGTGTCGAGGTCGGTGCTCTTGCGTTGGGCGGCCCGGCGGGCCGCGTCGGCCAGCATCTCCCTGGCGTCGGCGGTCATCAGCCGGGTGATGTCGACCCGGTGCGCGGGTCGGCGCCCACCCTCGCCCCGGCCGAAGTACCGGGCCAGGAACTCGTCCCAGGGGTCGGAGCCGAAGTCACCGGGTCCCATCATGTCTGTCCTCCGCAGTCGGGCGCGACGGTCGCCAGGGGCTACCCGGCGGTCCGCCCGACAAACGCCACCACCGCGCCGCGCCCCGCCACGATGGCCCTCGGGCGAGGTGTGAGGACGGGCCCCTTGTCAACGGGTCCCTTCCTTGCACCTCAGGCCGGGGGTGGGAGGCTGGCGGGATGGAGCCGACGATGCCGCTGCTGATCGTGGACGCCGCCAACGTGGTGGGGTCCCGCCCGGACGGTTGGTGGCGGGACCGCGCGGGCGCGACCGCCCGGCTACGCGACTCGCTGGCCCCGGTGGCCGCCGCCGGGCTGCCCCCGCAGCTGCCGCCCCCGGTGGAGGTGGTGCTGGTGGTGGAGGGCCGGGCGCGGGACGTGCCGGGCACTGCCGAGGTCCGGGTGGTGGCCGCGCCCGGGTCCGGCGACGACGCCGTCGTCGACCTGGTCGCCGCCGCGCCGCGGCGCCGGCGGCTGGTCGTCACCGCCGATCGTGAGCTGCGGGAACGCGTCGTCGCGCAGGGTGCCGAGGTGTACGGGCCGCGCTGGCTGCGGGACCGGCCGGCCCCGCCCGGGTAGTCCCGTCAATCGGACTAGCGGCGCTTCCGGTCGACAACCGGTCAGCGGGGCAGGAACACTGACAGGGCGGATGTTCTCTCACCGTGAGGGATAGGCTCTAATGGAGGCCTCCCCGCCCCCAGGAGGTTTCGCCGTGGCGAGCGTCGCCGAGCTCAAGGCAGCCATCGATGTCGCGCTCCAACAGATCGGCGACGGCCAGAGCGCCGTGCAGGCGGCCGGGGAGAAGCTGGCCGAGGCGCAGCAGACCCTGGCCGGCGCGCTGGAGGGCAGCGGGCACGAGACCGTCGAGGCGGCCCAGTCCTCGCTGACCCAGGCCAGCCAGGAGCTGGAGGAGTGCCTCGCCGCGACACTCGTCGCCGTCGAGCAGGCGCAACTCTACGTCGCGACGCTCTGAGGCTCGGCCGTGTCCATCGTCGAGGACGTCGGCGCGCAGGTCCGCGCCGCCGCCGATGACCTGCCGCTCGCGCAGCTGGCCCTGGCGCTCGAGAAGTTCGGGCTGGCCGCCGAGCGGCTGCGCTGGGTCCGCCAGGAGTCGGCCGACCCGATGGGGGTGCCGGAGCTCTCCGCCGCCACCGAGCACGCCGAGACCGCCGGCTACGCGCTGCGCGTCGCGCAGGAGCAGCTCTCGGCGTACCTCGCCGCGATCGGGCTGGCCGCCGACGGCTCCCCCGCCCCCAGGCCGCAGGAGCAACGGCGCCGGCCCGCGCACGACGCGCCGCGGGAGGCGGCCCCCGGGGGCCCGGCGCCGGAGCCGGCCGCCGACGCGACGCCCCGCCGCTGGTGGGCGGTACGGGTGGCCGAGCTGACGGGCGGCCGGGAGGGTGCGCCCGAGCAGCCCGACGAGAAGGTCGACGACGCCCGGGAGCTGCTGCGCCGGGTCGTCGGCGGGGTCCGCGCCGGCGACCGCGACCGGCTGCACACCGAGCTGCGTCGCGCGCACGCCGACGTCGGCCTCGGCCTCGCGGCGGTCGCCCCGCCGCTGCTGCGCGAGCTGGCCGGTGAGCTGCTCGGGCACCCGCCGCGCGCCGAGGACCTCGGACGGCTGCACCGCGAGTTGGACGGCCGGATGCGGGACCTGCTGCCCGGCCTGCCACCCGCGGTGCTGGACACGCTGCTGACCCGGATCTGCCGGATGCCCCCGCCCCGGCGCGGCGAGGCGGAGCAGCCGCACGCCGCCGACCCGGCCGTCACCGCTGGGGTGCTCACCGGGGTGCTGCTGGCCCGGCTCGGCCGGGACCTGCCCACCGACGACGAGCGGGCCCGGCAGGCCGAGACGGCCCGGGAGCGACGCGCCGCCGCCGAGCGGGACCGGCAGGCGGAGACGGCCCGCGACCGGGCCGACGACGCCGAGTGGCAGCGACGCGCCGCCGCCGCGAAGGGCCGGGTGGCCGCCGCGCGGGAGCGGGTCGCGGCGGCCCGGGACCGGGCGGAGGCGGCACACGACCAGGCGAGCGCGGCCCGGGCGCGGGCGGCGACCGCCGGCCAGGCCACCCCGAAGCCGGACCGGACGACGACACCCGGCCAGTCCGGCTCGGCACCGGACCGGGCGGCGGCCGGCCGGCCCGGCGGGTCGACGGGCAACGGCGGGTCGACGGGCGATGGCGGCGCGTCCGCGCGCCGCGGTGGACCGGCCGCCGACGGCGCCGCGGGACGGCCCGGATCGGCCGGCCGCGTCTGGTCGAGCCCGCCCGCGGGCCGGCCGGCGTCGGGTGGCACCCCGGGCCCGCGCGGGCGGGGCGTCGATGGCTGACCGGCGGAGCCAGCTGGTCACCCGGGTCAGGGGCATGCTGGGCGAGGCCCTCGGCGCCACCCGGACCCGGCTGTCCAGCGCGCAGGCCGAGCTGACCACGGCCCGGGAGCGGCTGGCGAAGGTCCGGCGGGCCGCGTCGGTCGTACCGGAGCGGGTGGGCGCGCAGCGCGACCGGCGGCTGGCCGAGATCGACGATCGGCACGCCGCGCGGATCGCGGAGCTGGCCCGGCGGGCGGCCGACGCGGCGCAGCGGGAGGCCCCCGGGGCGGCCTCCGCGGACTGGACGCGGTGGCGCCCGACCCCGACCCGGCGGGCCGAACCGCCGGGCGCGCTGCGCATCGGCACGGTACGCATCCCCGGCGCCGAACCGGTGCCGGCGCTGGTGCCGCTGCTCGACGCCGGTCACGTCGAGCTGACCGGGGACGACCGGGAGGGCTGCGACGCGGTGGTGTCGGCGCTGCTGCTGCGCGGCGTCGGGCGCGCCGATCCGGGCGCCGTACGGCTGGTCGGCTACGACCCCGAGCACCTGGGCGGCGGCCTGGCCGGTTTCGCCCCCCTCGGCACGGCCGGGCTGCTCACCTTCGTCGGCCCGGGCGGGCTGGCCCGGCTCCTCGACGATCTGGTGGAGCAGATCCGCCGGATCAACGAGACGGTGCTGGCCGGGGAGTACGTCTCGCTGCGCGAGCTGGCCGCCGCCACCGGTCGCCGGCCCGAGCCGTGGCGGGTGGCGGTGCTGCTGGGCGGGGACGAGCTGTCGCGGCACGAACGCGGCCAACTCGACCGGGTGGTCCGCACCGGGGCGGCCTGCGGCGTGCACCTGGTGGTGCGGGGCGTGTCGCTGCCCGAGGATCCCACCGTGACCCGGGTGGGCGCGTACGCCGACGGCGCCCGGATCGGCGGGCCGAACGGCCTGCCCGTACGCCTCGATCCGCCGCCCCCGCCGGTCCTGGTCACCGAGACCTGCCGGGAGGTGGCGGCGCGGGTCAACGCCGGCCCCGCCCCGACCCCGTTCACCGACCTGCTGCCGCCGGTGGAGCAGATGTGGCGGGAGGACTCCGCCACCGGGCTGACCGCCCCGATCGGCGAGGGCCCGCACGGCCGGCCGGTGCTGCTCACCCTGGGCGACTACCCGCCGCACGCGTTGATCGGCGGCCCATCCGGTACCGGCAAGACGAACCTGATCTTCGCCTGGATCGGCGCGCTGGCGGCCCGCTACTCCCCCGCCGAGCTGGAGTTCTACCTGCTGGACTTCAAGGAGGGGGTCTCCTTCGCCCGGTTCGCCAAGGGCCGGCGGGACCCGAGCTGGCTGCCGCACATGCGGCTCGTCGGGATCAACGTCAACACCGACCGGGAGTTCGGCCTGGCGTTGCTGCGCTTCCTCGCCGAGGAGCTGCGGCGGCGGGCCGACGCCGCGAAGAAGCACGAGGTCACCAAGCTCGCCGAGCTGCGCGCGGTCGACCCCACGGGGCACTGGCCGCGGATCGTCGCGGTGGTCGACGAGTTCCAGATGCTGCTGGCCGGGCGGGACGTGGTCGCCCGGGAGGCCGCCGACCTGCTGGAGGACCTGGCCCGGCGCGGCCGGTCCCAGGGCATCCACCTGGTGCTCGCCTCGCAGGACGTACGCGGCATCGAGGCGCTGTGGGGACGGCCGGCCCTGGTCGCGCAGTTCACGTTGCGCATCGCGCTGCCGAAGGCGCTGCGGATCCTCGCCGAGCGCAACGACGCCGCCCAGTCCCTGCCGCGCCACCACGCGGTGGTCAACGCGGAGTCCGGCATGGCGGAGGGCAACCAGGTGGCCCGGATCCCGTCGGCCAGCGACTGGGAGACGTGGAGCGAGTTGCAGCACCGGCTGTGGCGGATGCGCCCGCAGGACGCCGCGCCGGCCCGGCTCTTCGACGGCGACGCGATCCCCCGCCTCGCCGACGCGCCGGACTTCCGGGCCCTGGCCGCGCCGGAGACGGGGCATCCGCGTACGCCGGTCGCGCTGCTCGGCGAGATCATCGACGTGCAGTCCCGCTCGGCGGCGTTGCGGCTGCCCCGGGCTCCGGGCCGCAACCTGGCGGTGCTCGGCACCCGGGTGGACGAGGCGTGCGCGGTGCTCGACGCGGCGGCCCGCTCCCTGGCCCGCCAGCACCGCCCCGGCACGGCCCGGTTCTCGATCGCCTGCCTCGACCCGGACGCCGACCCGGCCGCCCGGTCCCTCTACGAGGATCTCGCCGACGACGCCGCCTGGTACGACGAGGAGACGGTAGGCGAGCTGATGGCCGAGACCGCCGAGGGGCTCGGTGCGCCGGGCATGCCGCACTACCTGCTGCTGTTCGCCGTCGACGCGGCGTCCGGGGCGTTGGCCACGCGGATCGGCCGGCGCACCGGGCTGGAGGAACTGCGGCGGATCCTGCACGACGGGCCGGAGCGGCGCACCCACGTGCTGGCCTGGTGGCGGGGCGTCGCCCGGATGCGGGCCGACCTGGGCGGGCCGGCGGCCCGGACGGACCAGATCGGCGCCTGGGTGGCGCTGGACGCGCACGGCGGCGAGCTGGGTTCGTCGCTGTATCCGGGCACCGGTGGCCCGGACTGGTATCCCCGCCCCTGGCGGGGGCTGTTCTTCGATCGGGCGGTGCACCGCACCGGCCAGGTGATCATCCCCTACGGGCCGGCGCGATGAACGAGCCGGTGACCAGTGAGTCGTACGCGGCCCAGATCCGTCGGCTGGCCGAGCTGAGCACGCGGGTGCGCGTCCAGCGGGCCGAGGCGCACACCTGGCACGCCCAGCAGTGCGCGGCGGCCGAGCGGGCCGTCGCCGAGGCGGAGGCCGAGCTGCGGCGCGCGGAGCGGGAGCTGGTGGACGCGCGCGAGGAGCAGGAACGGGTCGACGCCGAGGTCGCCGACCTGTGGCAACTGCTGCGCGGCCGGCTCGGCGGCTCGGGACGCCGGGCGGGCGGGCCACCGGCGCCGGTACCCGGCGCTACGGGCGACCCGGCTCCGCTGCTGGCCGGCGTGCGGGACCTGCTCAACCGCACCCGCCAGCCGGGTGACCTGCCGGGCTCGGTCCACCCGCTGCTGGCGTTGTGCGGGGTGGCGGGCGCGGTGCTCGCGTACGCCCTCGGTGGCGCGGCCCGGGCGGCGGGCGAGCGGTACGGCGGCGAGCTCGGCGTCGGGCTGCC
Organism: Micromonospora sp. NPDC049060; assembly: GCF_040649055.1. Classification (NCBI taxonomy): domain Bacteria; kingdom Bacillati; phylum Actinomycetota; class Actinomycetes; order Micromonosporales; family Micromonosporaceae; genus Micromonospora; species Micromonospora sp. NPDC049060. Next base: position 62,131 of record NZ_JBEZEV010000011.1, on the reverse strand, counting down.
GGTGCTGGCCCTGGTGGTGACGCTGCTGGGCCCGCTGGTCGGTCTGGTGCCGGCGAAGGTCCTCGCCGACCGTCGGCACGCCGTGCTCGGCCCCCGGCCGATGACCGTCGTGCTTGTCGCCGGGCTGGTGACCACGGTCGCGTTGCTCGTCGCCGGCCGCTGACCCACCGTTCCCCGATCGGCCGGAAGGTTGCCGCAGCGCGTCGTCGATCCGGCCGCCCGCCGTTCGTGTAGATGGAGGAGGCCGGGTCACGCCGGCCGTTCGACGAGAGGGAGTGTGCGATGCGGAACTTCGTGCTCAACGTGATCCAGCCCGACGGGGACGCCCCGCCCCCGCCGGAGTTCCTCGAGCCGATCATGCGGGACGTCGAGGCCGTCAACCAGGAGATGCGCCGCAGCGGTGTCTGGGTCTTCGGCGCCGGGCTGGAGCTGGCGCACACCGCGCGGGTGGTCCGGGTCCGCGACGACGAGACGCTCCTGACGGACGGCCCGTTCGCCGAGGGCAAGGAGCACGTCGGCGGGTTCACCGTGATCGCGGTGCCGGATCTCGACGCGGCGTTGGGCTGGGCGGAGAAGCTGTCCCGGGCGACCACCCTGCCGATCGAGGTCCGTCCGGCGGCCGCCATCGACCCTGCCTGAGCCGGATCTCCCTCGGCGCGTGCCGGAGCCGTGCGGGACGACTCGCGGTGGCGACCCGTGCCGCCGGACGACCCGCCCCCGCAGGCCGGGCCGTGCCGCAGGTGGCACGGCCCGGCCACTCGTACGGGAGCCACGCACCGCCCCGGCCGGTCAGGCGGGGACCAGCACCGCCTCGCGCAGGAGGCGGCGGGCCAGGGTGATCCGGTCGGCGTCGTCGTCCAGGCCCGGCAGGTCGCCGACCCGGACGGACCCGGCGCCGAGCAGGGCGTGCACGGCCGGCGCGCAGGACGCGGGCAGGGTGATCGTGCGGTCGAACAGCACCAGCGCGACCTTCTCGCCCCGTGGGGTGAGCCGCCAGCGCAGGCCGGGTCGCGGGGCGAGCCGGGTGTCGGCGTCCAGCGCCGCCAGCGCCGCGGCCTGGGCCAGGGGTCGGATGGGCGCGGGCCGGGCGGCCGGCCAGGCGCGCTGCCGCAGCCGGGCGGCGACGGCCGCCGGGTCGGCCCGCAGCAGCCAGTCCCGCAGCGCCTCCACCGTCTCGGTCAGCTCCGGCTCGATCGCGTCCGGATCGGCGACGTCGGTGCCGAACGGCAGCGTGGCGCGCAGCCGCGGGTCCTCGGCGGCGAGGGCGAGCAGCTCCTCGACCAGGGCGTAGCGGGTCAGCGCCCGGACGCCGACGGTCAGGTGCAGCGAGCTGGACTCCTGGGCCTGCGCGCTGTGCAGCCAGCCGCGCGGCAGGTAGAGCGCGTCACCGGGGGCGAGCACGACGTCCAGCGCGGCGGGCCCGTCGGCGGTGGCGGCGACCTCGTCGGCCCGGCCACCCCACGGCTGCTTCTCCAGCGGGTCCGGCAGCACCGGCGGGTGGATCCGCCAGTGCTTGCGGCCGTCGACCTGGAGGACGAAGACGTCATGGGTGTCGTAGTGGGTGGCGAAACCCTGGCTGCCGGCGGGGGTCAGGTAGGCGTTTACCTGCAACGGCTGCCCGACGGCGGTGCCGAGTTCGCGGGTGAAGTCGGTCAGGGCCGGCCAGGTGCGGTGCAGACCCTGCAGGACGAGGGTGGCGCCGCCGGCGTACAGCTCCAGCACCCGCTCGTCGAGGACCTGGTCGGCGATCTCGGCGCCGGCACCACCGCCGCCGGTGAAGCGGGCCGCCGGCACGAGCTGGCCGTCCTTGGCGATGCGCAGGAACGGCGTACGCAGGCCGCGGCGGCTGAGCAGCTCGTCGGCGTCGGCGGGGCTGAGCAGGTCGGTGAAGCCGGCCCGGTTGGGCAGTTCGTCGGCGCGGGACAGCAGCGGGGTGCGTCCCCAGTGGGCGGCGGCGAACTTCGCCGGCTCGACCGACACGCAGCGGGCGAGCGCGGCCGCGGCCTCGGACGGGACCGCCGGGCGGCCGTCGCCGCCCGGCGGGTCGATGTCGGTCACGGCGATCCGTCAGGCGCTGCCGTCGGCGCCACCGTCGTGCTGGCCCGGGGTGGCACCGCCGTCGGCGGGACCCTCCGCACCACCGTCGGCGCCACCATCCTGCTGGCCCGGAGTCGCACCGCCGTCGGCGGGACCCTCCGCGCCCTGGTCGGCGCCCTGGTCGGCGCCACGCTCGGCACCGCGGTCGGCACCGCCGTCGGCGCCACCGTCCTGCTGGCCCGGGGTCGCGCCGCCGTCGGCCGGGCCCTCGGGGCCGCCACCGCTGCTGGTCTGCATGTCGTCGTCGTTGAGTGCCATCGGTGCTCCCTAGGGATGTGCCGCCCCGCCGTTACGCCGGGGTCCGTCGTGCAGCGGGTGGTACCCCACACGCGATCTTCTCTAACCCCACCGTAGACGCCCGTTCCGGTTCACACCGGCCGTTCGCCACGCCCGGTCAGGGCCGCCAGCAGGCACGTCGCGGCGCGCGCCGGGGTTCGCGCCGCCCGGCGCGGCGGCGCCCACGGTGACAGGATGGTGCTGCCCGAGCAGGAGGTGGCGATGACCGAGCCGACCGGGCCGCGCCCGCTGGAACCGGTGACGGAGCAGTGGCAGCGCGCGCTGGCGATCGTGGCGCACCCCGACGACCTGGAGTTCGGCGCCGCCGCCGCGGTCGCCCGCTGGACGGCGCAGGGCAAGCAGATCGTCTACTGCCTCGTCACCAGCGGCGAGGCCGGCATCGACGCGATGCCCCCGCCGCGGGCGAGGGAGGTCCGGGAGCGGGAGCAACGCGAGTCCGCCGCCCTGGTCGGGGTGGAGACCGTGGAGTTCCTCGGCCTGCCCGACGGTGTCCTGGAGTACGGCGTGCCGCTGCGTCGCGCCCTGGCCGGGGCCGTCCGCCGGCACCGCCCCGAGATCGTGATCACCAACAACTTCCGGGACACCTGGGACGGTGCGTACGCCCTCAACCAGGCCGACCACATCGCCACCGGCCGGGCGGTGCTGGACGCCGTCCGCGACGCAGGCAACCGGTGGGTGTTCCCGGAGCAGCTCGCCGACGGGATCGAGCCGTGGAACGGGGTGCGCCAGGTCTGGGCCGCCTCCTCGCCGCTGGCCGCGCACGGGGTGGACGTCACCGACACCTTCGCGCGGGGCGTGGCCTCGCTACGGGCGCACGACGCGTACCTGAGCGGGCTGGGCGACGGCAGCTTCGACCCCGAGGAGTTCCTCGAAGGGCTCTGCCGCCCCGTCGGCACCCGACTGGGCGTCCGCCACGGCACCGCCTTCGAGGTCTTCCACTTCGACCTCTGGTGAGGGACCGCGTGCCCGGATCTCCGCTGGACCGGGGCACGGGCGCGGTGACGCCGAGCGGGCCGGCGTGAAACGGCACGCGGCCCGCCCCACCGCTGGGTGGCGCGGACCGTCGCGCACGTGCGGCGGGTCAGGGAATGATCTTCGCCAGGTCCCGGGGCATCGTGGCCTTCACGTCCTCCCACTCGCCCTGGGTCACGTGGCGGCGCAGGGTGTCCAGCACCACCTGCACCACGCGCTCCGGGCCGCCCTCGGCGTCGTACGGGAAGCCCTGCCGGACCTCCAGCAGGAAGTCGTCCCGGTTGAGCTTGATCGGCACGTCCGACGGCTTCCAGCCGTCGAAGTAGATCCCGCGCACCAGCACCGGGAGCTGCGCGGCGAACTCCACGCTCTCCTGCACCGGCATCCGGTCGCGCAGCAGGTGCAGCACCGTGCGCAGCGCGCAGTAGGACTGGTTGCGTTGCTCCTTGGGCCAGCCGTAGGCCTGCTCGATGTCCTTGAGGATGATGTTGGTCTTGTCCATCGAGGACTCGAACGCGGAATGCAGCTGCTCAGCCATCTGTCCACCCCCGTACGTCGGTCTCCCACCGTCGGTCGTCGTCACGTCGCGGCGGCCCCACCGGGCCGCGCGGCTGCCGGGTCGGCCTGACCCGGGCGGGGCGCGGGGCACCCCGGGCCTCGCCGGACGACCCGACGACGCGCAACACGGCGCCGCGTCGCCGATCCGGTACCACCCGAACCGTCATCTCCCGCCACCTCCGTGGGGTCGCCTGCCGCGGCCACGGTGACCGCACACACCGCCCATGCTGCGCGGCGTCGGGGTGAGCGGCCCTCACCCCGACGGAGTGAACCGCCCGGCTCAGTCCGCGTCGAGCAGCCCGGCGAGGGTCGCGGCGTTGGTCTGCGCGTAGTCCCGGTAGCAATTGTTCATCAGGACGTGAGTCTCCCCGGCGGAGTCGGCCAGCTCGCGCAGCTTCGGCGCCCAGTCGCGCAGCTCCCGGTCGGCGTAGCGGTAGCCGAACTTCTCGTGGATGTCCTTGCTGGTCCACTTGTCGCTGTGCCCGTGGAAGCGGACCACCGCGAGGTCCGCGGTGGCGGCCAGCACCGGGGGCACCGACGAGCGGTGCCCCTGCGGCATGTCCACGCAGACGTACGCCAGCCGGTGCTCGCGCAGGAAGGCGAGGGTCTCGTCGGCGTTGTCGCCGTCGAACCAGGAGGCGTGCCGGAACTCGTAGACCGGGCGCAGCGGGGCGCAGCGCTTCGCCACCTCCAGCAGGTACTGCTTGTTGTCCCGCTTGATGGTGAACCAGGGTGGGAACTGGAACAGCAGCGCGCCGAGCTTGCCCGCCTCGACCAGCGGGTCCAGCGCGGCGAGGAAGCGCGTCCACACCTCCTCGTACGCCTGCGGCGGCAGGTCGTCCGGGTAGAGGTTCTTCTTCCCCGTGTCCGGCCGGAGGTCCTTGTAGAGCGCGCCGACCCGGGTCGGGTGCCCGGTGAGCAGGCTGAACGCCTTGACGTTGAAGGTGAAGCCGGCCGGGGTGCGCTCGGCCCACAGCCTCGCCGTCCGCTCGGCGGGTGGCGAGTAGTAGGTGGCGTCGACCTCGACCAGCGGGAACTGGCGGGCGTAGTACGCCAGCCGCTTCTCCGGGGTGTCGGCGGTCTGCGGGTACCAGCCGGAGTCCAACAAGGTCCGGTCGGTCCAGGAGGCGGTGCCGACCTTGATCTCACCCATCGGTCGACCTCGCCGCGGTCCGGACCGACCGGCAACCGCTGGCGGGGATCAGGCCGCCCGACGTTCCCGGTTCTGCTTGCACTGCACGCAGGTGGTGGCGGAGGGGAAGATCTCCAGCCGCTCGACGGGGATCGCCGAGGTGCAGCCCTCGCAGAAGCCGTAGGTGCCCTCCTCCAGCCGGGTGAGGGCGTGCTCGTACTGGGCGCGGCGGTCGAGGATGGTCCGCAGCAGGGACTGCGCGGTGTCCCGCTCCGCCGTCTTGGTGCCGCTGTCGGCCTGGTCGTCACCGGCGGTGTCACCCACCTCCACCAGCCGCAGCACCTGGCTCTGCAGCACCGCCTGCTCGTACTCCGCGGACAGCTCGTCGTAGCGGGCCTGCAGGGAGCGCCGGATCTGGTCGATCTCCGCCTGGGATCGGCCCGTACCGATCGTGTCGTGGACGAGCATCGCTGCCTGCCTTTCTGGCCTGGAAGATCCGCCGGGGCCCCGGGTAGGTGCGCCCGGCGCCGTGGTGGTCTGCGCGCGGGCGGATCACCCGCGCCTTGTGAGCCGGGCGAATACCCCGGCACGTCGACCGTCAAACCGACGACTTTTCGCCGTGCCACGGCGTCAGGACGACACCGGGGACTCCACCAGCGCCGGGTGCCGGGGATCGTCGGCGCGGACCACGACGTCGGCGAAGGAGGCCGGTGCGACCTCGTCGGCGTACCGGGCGAAGGCGGGCAGCGTCCACCGCTGCGCGGGGTCGGTGCGCCGGTCCAGGGCGGCCGGGGAGAGCACCAGGTGGACCGTGACGTCGAAGGGCAGGCTCCCGCCGAGCAGCAGTGCCCCGCTGACCAGCACGACTCCCCCGGGCGGCAGGTCGACGTACGCGGCGCGGCTGGCCCGGTCGGTGGTGGCGTCCCACAGCGAGGGCAGCACCCGTCCCGAGCCGCCGGGCCCCGCCGGGTCGAGCACCTCCCGGCGCAGCCCCGGCTCGTCGACCCAGCCCTCGTAGAACGCGTCCGGGTTGGTCCGGCCGAACTCGAGGCGCACCGACGCGGGGCGGAGGAAGTCGGCGGCGCGTACGTGCAGCGCGGGCCGGCCGAGCGCGCGCAGCGGGTCGACCAGCGCGGCGGCGAGTTCGTCCGGGCCGGCCGCCGGGGCGCCGTCGACGGCCACCCGCAGCCGGCCGGGGGCGTCGGTGCCGGCGAGGCGCTCGGTCAGCTCGGCGACGAGCAGCTCCGGGGAGATGGGTCGGATCCGCATCCGACCATGGTGCCCCGCCGGCCGCCCCGGACGGGACGCGGCGGCCCCTGCTCGCCCGGCCGGTGCCCGCGCGGCCGGAACGCGCGCGGTGGACGGCGCTCGCGCGGCCGGAACGCGCGCGGTGGACGATGCTCGCGCGGCCGGAACGCGCGCGGTGGACGATGCTCGCGCGGCCGGAACGCGCGCGGTGGACGATGCTCGCGCGGTGAGCGGTGCTCGTGCAGCCGGCGGTGTCAGCCGTTGCGGTCGATGGTGACGCGGGCGTCGTCGGCGAGCCGGTAGCCGACGCCGTAGACGGTGGTGACCAGCGGGACGTCGACGCCGACCTTGCCGCGCAGCCGGCGGACGTGCACGTCCACGGTGCGCACGCCGGCGTGCTCGTAGCCCCAGACCGCGTTGAGCAGCTGCAACCGGGTGAAGACCCGGCGGGGGTGGGCGACGAGGTGCAGCAGCAGGTCGAACTCCAGCCGGGTCAGGGGCAACGGCTCGCCGTCGCGCAGCACCGACCGGGACGAGGCGAGGATGTGCAGGGTCGGGATGGTGGCGGCGACCGGGCGCGACGGCGTGCGGCCGGCGGGCACCGGGTCGGGGCGGCGTTCGACGGTGGCGGTGATGACGGTGCCCTCGCCGCGCTCCAGCATCTCCCGGGCGGCCTCCAGCAGCCGTCGGGCGGGCGCGGTCAGCGACTCCTCGGATGCCAACGGGATGTTCAGGGTCACCGTGAGCATCGGTGCGGCGGTGTTGGCGGGACGACGCTGGCCCCCCGGGGGTCGTCCGGGAACAGCGGGCTGGGACGTATGCCATCCGGCGCGCGACGAGGCGGGGCTGACCGACATGGTCCTCCTTGGCTGGTCCGGGTATCTCCCCACGGCCCGGGACGCCGCTCCATCGATGCTTCCCGGCGCCCGGGCGAGGGTCAAGGGGCGGCTGCGTTGCATGAATGTGACAATTGACGAACGCATCGGAGCCGGATGCTCGCTCTGCGTACGAAGCCTGATGATTACAGCAGAGCCGCCGGGTTGACCCGATAGGGGGGTGCCCGCCCGGTTCACGGTGGTCGGCGGGGGTGCGCCGGGAATGGATGAGCGTGGATCGCGTCGGCCCTCCGGAGGTCCGTGGGCGCGCGACCGGGGTGCCGCGCGGCGTACCGGCGACGGGACACCGCGGCCCCGGACACGGCGACGCGGCGCGCCCGGGATCGGGCACGCCGCGCGGGGTGGCGCCGTCAGCGACTGTGCTCGATCTCGATCCGGGCCTCGTCGGCGAGGCGGTAGCCCACGCCGTAGACGGTGGTCACCACGGGCATGTCCGGGTCGAGCTTGGCGCGCAGCCGGCGGACGTGCACGTCGACGGTGCGCGCCACCGCGTGCTCGTAGCCCCACACCCGACTCAGCAACTGGAGCCGCGTGAACACCCGGCGGGGCTGCTCCGCCAGGAACAGCAGCAGGTCGTACTCGATGCGGGTCAGCGGGATGACGCGGGCGCCCTGGTGGACCACCCGCGAGCCGGTGGCGATCCGGATCGCCTGGGGGTCCATGACGGCCGGCACCGGCCGGGGCGCCGCCGGCCGGTCCTCGGCGACGCCGGGACCCAACCGCCCCTCACCCGACTCGGCGAGTTCGCCGATCAGCTCCAGCAGCCGGGCCAGGCGGGGGCTCACCGACCCCGGGACGAGGTCGAGGGTGATGGTGACGGTCGGGGCGGAGCGCGGCCGGACCGCTCCGATCCGCTCGGGGCGCGCGGACGAGTGGTGTCGGGTGGGGATGGCGACGACGGACATGGAGCCTCCTGGGCGGCGGTGCCGCCACGCCCGGTGGAGCGTGACGGTCAGGACGGCGCCCGACCGGCGGTCACCGGGGGCGCGGGGGTGGGCGTGGGCTGCGGCGGGGTGGGGCCGAGCACGGGCAGGCCGGCGAGCCGCCAGGCGACGAAGCCGCCGACGACGTCCGTGGCGTGGCGCAGCCCGAGATCCCGGAGGGCGGCGGCGGCCAGCGAGGAGGTGTAGCCCTCCTGGCAGATGACCATCACCCGCAGGTCGTAGCCGACGGCCTGCGGCAGCCGGGCCGGACAGCGGGGGTCGAACCGCCACTCCAGCACGTTGCGCTCGATCACCAGCGAGCCGGGCACGGTGCCGTGGGCGGCCCGCTGGGCGGCCGGGCGGATGTCCACCAGCAAGGCCCCGCGCCGGTGCGCCAGGTGTGCGCGCTCCGGGTCCAGCCGGTCCAGCCGCGCCCGGGCGGCGGCCAGGATCTCGTCGATGCCCCGGGAGCCCGGCGGCACCACCGGGGCCGGACACGCGTGCGGGTCGTCGGTCTGCGGCATGGTCGTTCCCTCCACTGGTTGCTGACGGTGCACGTACGGCGGGGGGCCGCCGGCGCGGGGCGGGCGGCGCGCAGGGGGTCGCGGGCGCCCCGGGCGCGACGGCGTCGCGCTCACCAGGCCACCCCGGCCTCGGCCACCTCGGCGACGCGCAGCCGGCCGTCGGTGAGCCGGTAGCTGGTCATCCGGCGCAGCGCGGGCCGGTAGACGTGGACGCTCACCGCCGGCTCGTCGTCCCGGTTGGACACCAGGTGCACGTGCCGCGGGCCGAAGCGACGCCCGGACCCGGCCGGCAACCGGTGCGGGCGGAGCACGCCCCCGCCCACCGTCTCCTCGGTCAGGACCCCGGAGACGACCAGGAACGCGCCGCCGCAGCCACCGTGGTCGTGCAGGTCGGTGCCCTGGCCGGGCAGCCAGCTCAACGCCCACACCTCGTGGTCGGTCTCGTGGGCGAGCCGGGCGTACCAGCGGGAGACCGGGTCGAAGCGCAGCGGCACCGGCCAGCGGGCGGGGTCGGTGGCCCACCGCCGGGCGGTGGCGAGCAGGTCGGGTGGGCGTCGGTCGGGCATGGCGGTCCTCGCGGTTCGGCGGTGCGTCGACCAAGCATAGGCTGCAAACCCTATTGGTTTAGTAGGCATTCCCAGACGCTGGGACGCGTCAGCGGCGAACCGGCGGTTCCACCCGGTAGCCGGGGATCGACGGCCAGCGCACCGTCAACACGACCGACTCGCGCTCGGCGTACCAGGAGTGGTCCACGCCCCGCCCCCACACCACGTAGTCGCCGGGCTCGCCGAGCACCACCGTCCGGTCCGGCAACTCGACCCGGAACCGGCCGCTGACCAGCACCAGCAGGGCCGTACGCCGCTCCTGCGTGGCCCACCGGGAGCGCGCCTCCCCCGCCGGATGGACTCCCCACTTCACCTCGACGTCGACGCTGTGCCGGGCGTCGCCCGGCGGCATGAAGTGGCCGAGCAGCCAGCCGGCGTTCGTCGCCCCGTCCACGCCCGCGTTGCCCACGTACACCCTGTCGTCCATCGCACGCTCCCCCGGTACGCCGGCCGAGCAACGTACCAGGGGAGCGTCCGACTAACCTGGACCGGTGAGTGAGGAACTCGACGCGGAGACGCTGGCGTTCGCGCACCGGATGTTCGACCTGGCCCGCGACGGGGCCTCCGCCGAACTGGCCGACTACGTCGACGCGGGGCTGCCAATCGACCTGACCAACGACAAGGGCGACACCCTGCTGATCCTCGCGGCGTACCACGCCCACGCCGAGACCGTCGCCGCGCTGCTCGCCCGCGGCGCCGACCACTCCCGGACCAACGACCGGGGCCAGACGGCGTTGGCCGCCGCCACCTTCCGCAGCAGCTCCGAGGCCGTCCGGGCGCTGCTCGCCGCCGGGGCCGACCCGCACCACGGCAACCCGTCGGCGGTGGAGACCGCCCGCTTCTTCGACCTGCCCGAGATGCTCGCGCTGCTGGCCGCGCCGACCGGCTGACGCCGACGCCCGGCGCATCCGGTCCGCGCCCGGTATACAGGGTCGGTGGAGGATCCGCTGCCCGAACAGATGCGCACCGCCGCCACGGCGCTGCTCGCCGCGCTGGACGAACCCGCCCGCGCCCAGGCCGCCCACCGGTTCGACGACGAGGCGGCCCGCCGCTGGCTCGAGTACCGGCCGCGCCCCCGGCCCGGGGTCTGCCTGGCCGACCTGGACCGCGCCGGGCGCAAGGCCGCGCACCGGCTGCTGGCCACCGCGCTGAGCCCACCGGCGTACGCCCAGGCGGTGGCCATCGTCGCGCTGGAGGAGGTGCTGGACCGGGCGGAGGGATGGCGTCGGGGCCGGCACAGCGGCGACTACTGGGTGGCCGTCTTCGGCGACCCGGCCCGCGACGACGCCTGGGCATGGCGCCTGGAGGGGCACCACCTCTCGGTGAGCATGACCGTGGTGGCCGACCAGGTCTCCCCCGCCCCGATCTTCCTCGGCGCCAACCCGGCCACCGTCCGGTACGCCGGCCGCCCGGTCTCCCGGCCGCTGGGCGTGGAGGAGGACCTGGCCCGCGCCCTGCTCGACGCGATGGGCCCGGCGGGCCGGGCGGCGGCGATCGTCGCCGACGAGGCGCCCGGGGACATCATCAGCGCCACCCGCCCCCGGGTGGACGGGCCGCTGGAGCCGCTCGGGGTGCCCGCCGACCGGCTCGGGCCCACCGGGCGGGCCCTGCTGGACCAGCTCGTGGCGCTCTACCTGGACCGGCTCCCACCCGAGCTGGCGGTCCGGGAGGCGCGTCGGCTGGAGTCCGGGCAGCTGCACTTCGCCTGGGCCGGCCCGACGGTGCCCGGTCGGCGCCACTACTACCGCGTCCAGGGCGACGACCTGCTCATCGAGTACGACAACACCACCGACGACGGCAACCACGCGCACACCGTCCTGCGCCGCCCGGCCAGCGACTTCGGCGCGGACGTCCTCGCCGCCCACCACGCCGAGTCCCACCCCCGCTAGCCGCCCCAGCCCAGCCTCGCTAGCCGCCCTCGTCCCGGCCCCGCCCGCCCCCAGCCTCGCTAGCCGCCCTCGGCCTCGTCGATCAGGCAGTGGTGGTGCCCCGCGAAAGGGGCGAACAGGCCTCTACCGGCCACCACAACTGCATGATCGACGCCGCCGGGACGGGCGGGCGGGCGAACGGTCAGGGGCGGTGGTGGGCCAGGTCGACGGTGGAGTCGGAGGCGCTGGAGAACGCGTCGAAGGTGGTGGGCTCGGCCCGGCGCCCGGCGTCGAAGCGGCGGACCAGCCGGGCGCCCAGCGCGACGCCGACCGCGCCGATGCCCAGCGCCACCACCTCGGTGAGCAGCAGCACGACGGAGGCGCCCTGCTGCGGCGCGTCGGCGCGGACGAGGCAGGAGATCAGGAACAGCGCGGCCATCGCCACGTTCACCAGGTTGAAGGTGACCGCCGTGCGCCGGGTCCGGTCGACCGGCACGTCCCACAGGTCGATCATGCCGGCCACGGCGGTCAGCGCGGCGGCGACCAGCGCGGCCACGGACGTCCAGTAGCCCACCTCACCGAGGAAGGCCGGCCCGCCGAGCACGTCGGTCAGGTCGAACACGGTCGCGCTCACGAAGAGCCCGAACGGGAACGTCACCAGCATCGGTTGGATCGGGTGCCCCTGCACCCGCAGCCGGCTCTGCATGGTTCCTCCCCAGGTAGGCACACGTCACCAGTCCAGGGTGCTACCCGGGCGCCCGTACGCCGAAACGACACGCGGCCCGCGGGTCACCGCCGTCCCGCAGGTCCCGGTCGTCACACCGGCCACGAAGGGCCCACGGCGCCACCCCGGCCCGGGACGGCCGGAGCGTTCAGTTGTCCCGGGGGCGCGACACGGTGGCGACCAGCCGGTCGGCCACTTCCCGCAGCGGGATGTCCAGCGACGACGCCGCGCTGCGCAGCACGTCGAGCGCCTCGCCGGCCGGGCAGCCGCGCTGGGTCATGATCACGCCGATCGCCTGCCCGATCACCCCGTCGCCGAGCACCGAGGGGTCCAGTTCCCCGGCCTCGGCCGCCTTGCGCGCCCGGTCGCGAACCGCCGCGAGGAGCAGCCCGGCGTGCTCGGCGAGCAGCATCGCGGTGAGCTGGTGCCCCGGGGTGAGCAGGTCGGCGGCGCCGGCGTACAGGTTGATCGCCCCGATCACCTGTTCGTCGACGTCGACCGGTGCGGAGATCACCCCGTGCACGCCCAACTCCCGGGCCCGCGGCGTCCAGGACGGCCAGCGCTCCTCGCGATCCAGCCGGTCGGAGAGGATCATCTCCCGCCGCCGGATCGCGTCCATCGCCGGCGAGTCGGGGCCGTGCCGCAGGTCGTCCAGCCCCGCCAGGCGCGCGTCGGAGGCCGCGACCCCGGCCGGTTCGCCGGCGCGCAGCGCGGTGAAGCCGCACCAGCTCACGCCGGCCACCGCCCCGCGGGCGGTGCGCACCAGCGCGTCCAGCGCCTCGTCGAAGTCCTCGACCGCGATCAGGGCGGCCGTCAGCTCGCGCAGCAGGGCGGCGGTCTCCAGGACACCGAGCCGCTCCACCGTCGGGTCCCACATCTCCAGGTTCACCGCTCCACAGCCCCCACCGTCCCGGCGCGTGCTCCCGCACGGCCGACCGGCGCCGTCACGTGTTCCATCGTCTGGTCTCTCCCGACTCCTCGGACCCGGCCTACTACCCTCGCAAACCGGGATCGAAACGGCGCAAAAGGGGGCCCCTCCCGGCACCCGAAGGCGCCGGAAGGGGCCCCGGAGCGTCAGCGCGACGCGGAGCTGAGCCGCCGCCCCACCGAGGCGATCAACCGGTCCAGCTCCGAGCCGAACGGGTTGTCGTGCACGAGGTACGTCCAGGTCGCGCTCGGCCGCACCAGCTTCGCCTCGTCCGGCTCCCAGTCGTCGGTGAACTCGGTCTCCTCGAAGGTCTCGATCGTCCGCCGCTCGATCTCCGGGATCAGGTTGTTGAACGCCGGCACCGCCGCCCGGTGGAACTCGTCCAGCGGGTCGAGCCGACCCAGGGCGCGCAGGTGCACGCCCTCGCGTACCTCGGAGAGCTCCGCGAGGTGGTCCGTCCAGAGCCGGTCGAGGTGGTAGAGGGCGATCGAGCGGGCGACCCGGGCGAGCAGGTCCTCGTCCATCTCGCCGGCCTTCTCCGGCACCCGGTCCAGCAGCATCAGCGCCGCCACGTCGCTGGTCAGCAGCCTTTCCCGGCGCTCCGCGAGGGCCTTGCGCTGCTGCTCGATGACGACGCTGTAGCGCCAGGTGTTGCGGTGAATCTCGTGGTTGACGCCCTCGGCGACCCGCTGGGCGTGCTCGACGGCGTACTCGACCTGGTCGTCGGTGACCAGGCCGTCGGCGTTCATCCGGGGCGAGGCAGGGACGGCGTCGCCGGCGTGCCGGGCGACCAGGTCGTCCTCCAGGCTGACGAAGAAGACCGAACCGCCCGGGTCGCCCTGCCGCCCGGCCCGGCCGCGCAGCTGGTCGTCGACGCGCCGGCTGTCGTGCCGGCCGCTGCCGATCACGTAGAGGCCGCCCAGCTCGGCGACCCGGTCCCGGTCGGCCTGGTCGCTGCCGCCGAGGCGGATGTCGACGCCCCGGCCGGCCATCTGGGTGGAGACGGTCACCGCGCCGTACGCGCCGGCCTCGGCGATGATCGTCGCCTCCTCGTCGTCGTTCTTCGCGTTGAGCACCACGCAGGGCACCCCGATGGCGTTCAGGCCGGCCGCCAGCCCCTCGGACTCCTTCACGTCCAGGGTGCCGACCAGCACCGGCCGCCCGCGCTCGTGGTGGCGCTTGATCTCGTCGACCAGCGCCTCCTCCTTCTCGGCCCGGGTGGCGTAGATGCGGTCCGTCTCGTCCTCGCGCACGCACGGGGTGTTCGGCGGGATCACCGCCACCTCGAGGCCGAAGAACTCGCGGAGCTGGTCGCCGACCAGCACCGCGGTCGCCGTCATGCCGCACACCTTGGGGTAGAGCGCGATGTACGCCTGCACGGCGATGGTGCCGAGCACCTCGCCCTCGGCGGTGGCGTCGAGGCCCTCCTTGGCCTCCACGGCCGCCTGGAGCCCGTCCGGCCAGCGGCGACGCTGGGCGACCCGGCCCCGCATCTCGTCGATCAGCTCGACGGAGCCGTCGCGGACGATGTAGTCGACGTCGCGGTGCAGCAGGGCGTGCGCGTGCAGCGCCACGTTCACGGCGGAGAGCTGCGCGACGTGCTCCTCGTCGTACAGGTCGATGCCGAGCTTGGCCTCGACGGCGGCCAGGCCGGCGGCGGTGAAGGCGACGCTGCGGCCGTCCTCGGCCACCGTGTAGTGCTTGCCCTTGCGCAGGCCCCGCACCTGCGCGGCGGCGGCGTGCACCGGGTCCTGCTCGCCGGCGACCGAGCCGGCGAGGACCATCGGCACCCGGGCCTCGTCGATGAGGATCGAGTCGGCCTCGTCGACGATCGCCGTGCGCAGCGGCGGCTGCACCCGGTCCTCCACGTCGGTGACGAGCTGGTCGCGCAGGTAGTCGAAGCCGGCCTCGCTTACCGAGACGTAGGTGACGTCGCAGGCGTACGCGTCGCGCCGCTCCTGCGGGGTGGACGCCTCGTTGACCCAGCCGACGCTCAGGCCGAGCAGCTTGTAGACCGGCTCCATCCAGAGGGCGTCGCGCCGGGCCAGGTAGTCGTTGACGGTGAGCACGTGCACCGGGCCGTTGCCCAGCCGGACGTGCCCGTAGGCGGCGATTGTCGCGGTGAGCGTCTTGCCCTCACCGGTGGCCATCTCGGCGACCTTGCCCGAGAGCAGCGCCATCGCGCCCAGCAGCTGCACGTCGTACGGCCGCTGGTCGAGGCCGCGGCGGGCGGCCTCGCGGCCGATCGCGCAGATCTCCTCGTAGCCCGTGGTCTTGCCGGCGGCCTCGGTCAGCTCGGCGTCGTCGAGCGCCGACAGCTCGTCCTCGCGCGCCTCGACGGCCGGCAGCAGCTTCTCCAGCGGCCCCAGGTCGACCGTCGTCCCCGGGCGCTGGAGGAACCGGCGGAACCTGGTCTTCAAGCGTTGCGACACACCCATGAGCGGCAACGGTACGCGACCGGACCCGGTGTTGGCGGCCCGCCCGGCGCGCCGCCGCGCGGGTGTCGTCGCCGGGCGGGTCGCGGGCGCGGACCGCTCAGCTCACCAGGAGCTGGTGCGTGGCCAGCTCACGGTAGAGCGGGCTGGTCCCGGTCAGCTCGTCGTGGGTGCCGGTGGCCGCCACCCGGCCGCCGTCGAGCACCACGATCTGGTCGGCGTCGACGACGGTGGAGAGGCGGTGCGCCACGATCAGCAGGGTGCGCCGGGCGGCCACCGCGTCGATGGCCCGGCGCAGCGCGGCCTCGTTGCGGGCGTCGAGGTTGCTGGTCGGCTCGTCGAGCAGCAGCACCGGCGGGCCGGCCAGCAGGGCGCGGGCGATCGCCAGCCGCTGCCGCTCGCCGCCGGAGAGCAGCACCCCGCCCTCGCCCACCTGCACGTCCAGCCCCTCGGGGGCGCGCTCGGCGAGGTGGCCGAGGTTGACCTCGTCGAGCACGGCACGCAGCCGGGTCTCCGTGGCCTCCGGCGCGCTGATCAGGAGGTTCTCCCGCAGCGTGCCGGCCAGCACGGGCGCGGACTGCTCGACGTAGCCGATCCGGGCGCGCAGCGCGTCGCGGGGCAGGTCCCGCACGTCGACCCCGTCGATGCGCAGCGCGCCTCCGGTGACCTCGTAGAAGCGCTCGACCAGCGCCAGCAGCGTCGACTTCCCGGCGCCCGACGGGCCGACCAGGGCGGTGCGGGTGCCGGCCGGCACGGTGAAGCTCACCTCGTGCAGCACCGGCGGGCCGCCGGGGTAGCCGAAGCCCACCCGGTCGAACTCGACGGACGCCGGGGCCCCGCCGGGCAGCGCCCGGGACGGGACGGGCGCGGGCCGGTCGGCGGCCCCCTCGACCGGCACGGCGAGCATCTCCTCGATGCGCTGGAGCGCGCCCAGCCCGGTCTGCAACTGGGTGTAGGCGTGCACCGCCTGCCCGAGCGGAAGGACCAGGAAGAACAGGAACATGATGAAGGCGACCAGGTCGCCGACGGTGATCGCGCCCGCCCCCACCCGCGCCCCACCCACCCCGAGGACCAGCAGGAACGCCCCCTGGATGGTGACGCTGCTGGCCGGGCCGACGAACGCCTGCACCCGGGCCACCCGCAGGCCCGCCGCGTACGCCTGCGCGGCGCTGACGCCGATCGCGTCGGCCTCGCGCCGCTCCGCCCGCGCCGCGCGGATCGTCCGGGCGGCGGAGATGGCGCGCTCCACCGCCGAGGTCATCTCGCCGACGCGTTCCTGGGCGGCGCGGGCCAGGCCCCGCACCCGGTGGGCGAAGGCGACGGCGATGGCGATGCCGGCGGCCACCCCGAGCAGGGTCACCCCGAACAGCACCGGGTCGAGCAGGATCATCGCGCCCGCCGCGCCGAGCACCATCACGGCGCCGGTGACGACCTCGAACAGGCCGGAGGTGACCACCGCGCGCAGCAGGGTGGTGTCCGAGCCGACGCGGGAGAGCAGGTCGCCGGTGCGGCGGCGGTCGTACTCGGCGATCGGCAGCCGCAGCAGGTGGCCGGCCAGCCGCCGTCGGGTGCCCAGCACGACCCCCTCCGCGGTGCGTTGCAGCAGGTAGTCCCGCACCCCGCCGATCGCCGCGGCCACCAGCACCAGGGCGACCAGCGCCGCGACCAGGCCGCCCACCGATCGGCTGCCGGAGAGCCCGTCCAGCACCGAGCGGGTGAGCAGCGGCTGTGCCAGTGACGCCGCCGCGCCGGCCAGCGACAGCGCGCCTACCACGGCGAGGGTGCCGCGGTGGGCGCGCAGGTACGGCAGCAGGGCGGCCAGGCCGACCCGCCGGTCGTCCACGCTCCCGTCCGGAGCGCCGGCGGCGGTCGGTGCGGGGTCGTCGGCGGTCGTCACGGGAGCGGCGGCGGTCATGGCTGGCACGGTATCGGGCCGCGCCACCCGCCCGGGGGGCGACGCGGGGACCTCAGACGGTCAGCACCACCTGGAGCTCCTGGCGGCGCCGCTCGGCGAGATCGGTCAGCAGGGCCGGGGCCTGCTCGAACGGCACCACCGCCGAGACGAGGTGCTTGCGGATCACGTCCCCGTACGCGCGCAGCAGGTCGATCGTCTCGGCGGAGAGACGCTCCCGGTCCCAGGTGGGGGCGAGCCCGCGCGGTACCCGGCCGATCTGCGCGCACCGCAGCGACAGTCCGTTGTGGTGGAACTCCTCGCCGAACCGGACCGCGTCCGCGCCGGCCTGGTAGAAGGCCAGGTCGACGACCGTGCCCTGGGGGCGCAGCAGGCGCAGCGCGAGCTGCAACGCCCACGCCTGTCCCCGGCACTGGAACACCACGTCGGCACCCCGGTCGCTGGGCCCGTGCGCCCAGCGGGTCTTGAGCACCACCGCCGGGTCGTCGGCCTCCGGGTCGAGGGTCTCCAGGCCCAGCGCCTCGGCGACGGCCCGCCGCTGCGGGGTGGGGTCGAGCACCACCACCGAGGCGGCGCCGTGCCGCTTGGCGAACAGGGCGGTGAGCAGGGCCACCACCCCGCTGCCGACGACCGCGACCCGCCGGCCCCGCACCCCGTCGCCCAGCGACCGCACGTCGGCGCCGTGCAGGTCGGCGGCGGCGTGCAGCACCCCGTTGGCGCAGATCGGGCCCATGTGCGCGACGTAGACGCCGAGCAGCGGGTCGAGGTCCTCGGGCAGCGGCACGAACCGCTCGGCGACCGGGTCGGCCACCCAGCCGGTGCGGTGGCCGTACGTCATCGCGCCGACCGTGCCCACGGCGACGGCGGGCGTACGGCTCTCCACCACCCGGCCGACCTGCATGTAGCCCAGCCGGGTCACCGGGTACGGGGTGCTGGCCGCGCCCGGCTGGAAGAGCCCGAGGTCGGCGTTCCAGGTGACGTTGAGGTAGGGGTTGGTGCCCTTGACGTAGCTGAGTTCGGTGCCCGCGGAGACGCCGCTGAACAGCGTCTCGACCCGGAACGTGCCGTCGGTCAGCTCGGCGGCGTCCTGCTCGACCAGCTCCACCCGGCCCGGGCCGCTGACCACCACGACGTGGTCACGCATCGACGGTCACCCCCGCGGCGAGCGGCGCGGCGACGGGCGTGTCCAGCCGTACGGGCCGGCCGGTGCGGGCGGAGTCGGCGACCGCGAGGGCGAGCCGCTGGGTGCCGAGGGCCTCGGCGTACGGGACGCGGACGTCGTCGCCGACGCCCCGGACCGCGTCGACGAAGGCCCGGTCCACGGCGACCCGGGCGGCCTCGGGGTCGGCGTCGAAGCGGCGTTCCCCGTCGGCGTCGCGCACGACCAGGCCGTCCTCGCTGAGCGAGAGGGCCAGCCCGTCGGCGAGGATCTCCAGTCCGGCGCGGTGCTTCCAGCCGAGCACGCAGGCGGCGGTGAGCGTGCCGACCGCGCCGCCGGCGAAGCGCAGCGTCGCGGTGGTCACCGAGTCGATGTCGGCGCCGTCGACGGGCGGCGGGGTGCCGTTGCCGTACGCGGTGACCTCGGTGGCCTCGCCGACCAGGCACCGGATGAGGTCCAGCACGTGGGCGGCCTGCTCGACCACGGGGCCGCCGGAGCGGTCCCGCCGCGACCACCAGGCCACCGGGGGCACCTTGTCCCACCACGCGCCGCTGACCATCCGCACCGGACGGTCGCCGAGCAGTTCCCGGGCCTGCTGCACCACCGGCAGGTACCGCCAGTGGTGCCCGACGCCGGTGAGCAGCCCCCGCCCGGCCACCAGGTCGGCGATCCGCTCGGCGGTCACCAGGTCAACGGCGACCGGCTTCTCGACGAACATCGGCACCCCGGCCGCGACGACCGCCTCCTCGGCCGGCCCGTGGGCGAACGGCGGCACGCAGACGTAGACCGCGTCCGGGCCGGCGGCCAGCAGTTCCTCGACGTCGCCGAACGTCCGGGCGCCGTGCGCGTCCGCCAGTTCCGCCGCCGCCTCCGGCACCACGTCGGTCACCCCGAGCAGTTCCACGTCCGCGAAGCCGCCCAACACCCGGGCGTGGCGTTGCGCCACCCCGCCGGCCCCAACCAGTCCCACCCGGCACGTGCGCATGTAAGAGACCCCTTCGCCACAGTTTCGCGTTCGCGACTGCACTCCCCCCGCATGCGCGCAACCAAACGTTCACCAGGGCGGAACCCGGTCACGTCACTGCCGTGATCAAGCTGTTAGGCATGCTGCGGTTAGCGCGAGTGCGGTAGTGGGAAAAACAAGGAAGGTTTTTCCGCCACGATCTGGGGGTGCCTGTGCGGAATACGGAAACGATGGTGTCACCGGTGGTGGAGGCGTGGGCCACCTACCGCACCACGTCGGCGGGTGACTGGCCGGCGCGGCGGCTGATCCGCGCCAAGGGGGACAGCAGGGTCAGCGTGGTCCTGCCGGCCCGCAACGAGGAGGCCACGGTCGGCGCGATCGTGTCGACGATCCGCGAGCACCTGATGGAGCGGGTGGCCCTGGTCGACGAGCTGATCGTGGTGGACTCCCGGTCCACCGACCGCACCGCCAGCGTGGCCCGCGCCGCAGGCGCGGAGGTGGTCAGCCAGGACGCGATGACCCGGGGCCTGCCCCGGCTGACCGGCAAGGGCGACGCGCTCTGGGCGGGGCTGGCCGCGGCCGAGGGCGACGTGGTGGCGTTCATCGACGCCGACCTGCGCGAGTTCCGCCCGCACTTCGTGACCGGGCTGATCGGCCCCCTGCTGACCGATCCCTCGGTGGACTTCGTGAAGGGCTTCTACCACCGCCCGCTGGTCGGTGCGGCGAGCGTGGAGGCCGACGGCGGCGGCCGGGTGACGGAGCTGATGGCCCGGCCGATGCTGAACCTGTTCTGGCCCGAGCTGGCGGGCTTCGTGCAACCCCTCGCCGGTGAGTACGCCGGCCGCCGGGAGGTGCTGGAGCGGGTGCCGTTCGTCTCCGGCTACGGGGTCGAGACGGCGATGCTCATCGACCTGCTCGAGCTGGTCGGGTTGGACGCGCTGGCCCAGGTGGACTTGGGCGAGCGCAAGCACCGCCACCAGGACACCGCCGCGCTGGGCCGGATGTCGGCCCAGATCATGCTGACCGCCTGGTCGCGGCTGCAGCGGCGCGGCTGGGCGGCACCGGGGGCGATGCCCGCCGCGCTGCTGACCCAGTTCCGGCGCGGCGGCTCCGACGCCCTGCCGAACCTGGACCGGGAGATCGTCGTCAGCGACGTCTCCGTCGAGGAGCGGCCGCCCCTGGCCGAGCTGCGGCACCGGATCCCCCGCCGACGGGTCGCCGCGGCGTGAACACGCGACCCCCCGTGACCGCGAATGACCGGGCGCGGACGGCCCCGGCCCCCGCCGAGGGAAGGAATCCCGCATGAGCCTCACCGTCCTGATGAACGCCGGTCCGTGGCTGTCCGTGCCGCCGCCCGGCTACGGCGGCATCGAGAACGTGATCGCGACGCTGGTGCCGGAGCTGCGCCGCCTCGGCGTACGGGTGGTGCTCGCGTCGGTCGACAGCAGCACGCTGCCGGTCGACGAGAAGTTCTCCGTCTTCCCCGACGGACAGTTCCACGCCCTGCAACGGCCGTACAACCAGGTCTGCGGCATCTCGCAGGCGCACCTGAACGGGGTGGTGCGCGCGTTGCACTCGCGCGACGACATCGACCTGGTGCACGACCACGTGGAGGCGGTCGGCCTGGCGACGCTCGCCGCGATGGGCCCGGACGCCCCGCCGGCCCTGCACACGCTGCACTGGGACCTGGCCAAGCACCCGGCGCTCTACGGCAACGTCGACGGCGGCGACCGGGTCCGGGTCAACGGGGTGTCCGCCTCGCAGCTGGCCCGCGCGCCCCGGGCGTTGCGGGAACACTCGGTGGGCCACGTGCACCTGTCCACCCCGCTCGCCGTCGACGCGGACCGTCGGCCCCGGGCGGAGAAGGGCGACTACCTGATCATTCTGGGCCGGATCAACCCGGGCAAGGGCCAGGACGTGGGCGCGCGCCTCGCCCGGCGGGTGGGGGTGCCGTTGGTGCTCGCCGGGCCCGTCGGCCCGTACCACCGGCCGGAGGACCTGGCCGCCGCCGGGGACGAGGCCCGGCAGAACCCGGACGTCCGGTTCTTCTACGACGAGGTGGCGCCGCACGTCGACGGTGACCTGGTCCGCTGGGTGGGCACCGTGGCCGGGCAGGAACGCGACGACCTGCTGGCCGGCGCCCGGGCCTCGCTGTTCCCGCTGCGCTGGGAGGAGCCGGGCGGCACGGCGGTGGTCGAGTCGCTGGCCCTGGGCACGCCGGTGGTGGCCACCGCCCGGGGCTGCCTGCCCGAGCTGATCGAGCACGGCCGCACCGGCCTGCTCACCACCGACGAGGAGGAGCTGGGCGACCTGCTGCTGGCCGCCAGCCTGCTGGATCCGGACGAGTGCCGGCGCGAGGCCGCCGTCCGCTTCACCCCCGCGGTGATGGCCGAGAAGTACGTGGGCCTGTACGAGCGGGTCCGCCAGCTCGCCGCCGCACCGCGCCTGCAACCGGCCTGACCGACGATCCGCACCCCGGGGCCGGCCCGCCGTCACGGTGGGCCGGCCCCGGTCGCGTGCCGGAGCGCGTGGGTCGGGGCGCTCCTCCGGGGGCGGGGTTTGACGCCTGGAGCAGCGGGAAGGCGCGATCCACTCAGCGTTCTCGCACAGTGAGGAGACGGCGGTGACCGGTCCCATGGCGCACTCCCGCGCCCGGCACAACCCGGCCGACGGCAGGGCTCCCGTCCGGCGGGCCGCCACCGCCGTGGCGGTGGTCTTCCTCCTGGTCGGCGTGCTCGGCTTCGTGCCGGGCATCACCAGCAACTTCGGCGACCTGCGCTTCGCCGGGCACGACTCCGAATCCAAGCTGCTCGGCCTGTTCCAGGTCTCGGTGCTGCACAACATCATCCACCTGCTCTTCGGGGTGGCCGGGCTGCTGCTGGCCCGCACCGTCACGGGCGCGCGGACGTTCCTGGTCGGCGGCGGCGCGATCTACCTGGTGCTCTGGCTCTACGGCCTGGTGATCGACCACGACAGCGCGGCCAACTTCATCCCGGTCAACAACGCCGACAACTGGCTGCACCTGTTCCTGGGCCTGGGCATGATCGCGCTCGGCATCCTGACCACGCGGGACCGGACCCGCCGGTGACGCATCGTGACCGGCCGGGGCGGCGACGCCCCGGCCGGTCCGGTTTGACCCTTCACGCGGCCGGGTAGTTCGCAGATCCCGACGACGCGAAACGAGGGCACGATGCCGAGCCGGATCACCTGCGAGGTGCACGACGAGTCGCCAGTGACCGTCGTACGCCTCCATGGCGACCTCGGCATCGACACCATGCGCACGGTGCGGGGCGTGCTGGACGACTGCCTCGCCAGCCAGCCCGACGCCCTCGTGGTCGACCTCACCGACGTCACCCTCCGTGACCGGCTCGCCCTCTCGGTCTTCGCCGCCACCGCCCGTCGGGCGGCCGACTGGCCGGCGGTGCCCGTCGTGCTGTGCGCCCCGCCGCCCGAGGCGGCGACCTGGCTGGCCCAGTCGACCGCCTGCCGGGTGGTGCCCGTGCGGCACGACTGCGACGAGGCGACCCGGGTGGCGAACGCGGCGGCGGCGCCCCGGCTGCGCGCCCGGCTCGAACCGGTGGCCGAGGCCTGCCGGCGGGCGCGGGAGCTGGTCACCGACGCGTGCGCCCGCTGGAACCTGCCGGAGGCCGTCGGGCCGGCGTCGCTGGTGCTCAGCGAGCTGGTCGGCAACGTGGTCCGGCACGCCGGCACGCCGATGCAGGTGACGCTGACCCTGCGCCGGCCGTACCTGCACCTGGTGGTCGCCGACGGCAGCCGGACCTCGGTCCGGATCGGCGCCGGCGACCTGCGGGCCGAGGGCGGCCGGGGGCTGATGCTCGTGCGCGAGACGGCCCAGCGGTGGGGCAGCGCGCCGGCCGGCGACGGAAAGGTCGTCTGGGCCATACTGCCCGCGAATTGACAGAATTTACCACTCTCGCCTGAATAACCCCTGTCGCCTGGTTTCATGGGATGAGGGGCGGGTAGCCGCGCCGTCCTATCTGTCGTCTGGCGGGGTGAGAGTCACATGCCCAATCGGGTAACCACGGAACCACGCGACCGGGGACCGGCGATCCTGGCGCCGGCACGCTTCGGTGGCTACCCCGGGCCACTGCGCAAGGCGCTTCCCGGCGGCAAACTGACCCGTTTCCTGGCCACCACCGACCACAAGCAGATCGGCCTGCTCTACCTGCTGACCTCGTTCGGCTTCTTCCTGGTCGCCGGGATCCAGGCGATGCTGATGCGCGCCGAACTGGCCCGGCCCAACTTGCAGTTCCTCTCCGCCGAGCAGTACAACCAGCTCTTCACCTCGCACGGCGCGGTCATGCTGCTGCTGTTCGCCACCCCCGCGGCGTTCGGGTTCGCCAACTACATCGTGCCGATCCAGATCGGCGCCCCCGACGTGTCGTTCCCCCGGCTCAACGCCCTCGCGTACTGGCTCTACCTGTTCGGCGGCCTGATGGTGCTCGGGGGCTTCCTCACCCCGGGCGGCTCCGCCGACTTCGGCTGGACCGCGTACTCGCCGCTGAGCAGCCAGGAGCACTCCCCCGGCGTCGGCGCCAACATGTGGGTGATCGGCCTGGTGATCTCAGGGCTGGGCACCATCCTCGGCGCCGTCAACCTGATCACCACGATCCTCACCCTGCGCGCGCCGGGCATGACCATGTTCCGGATGCCCATCTTCACCTGGAACATGCTCTTCACCAGCGTGCTGGTGATCCTGGTGTTCCCGCTGCTCGCCGCCGCGCTGATGGCGCTCGCGGCGGACCGGCTGCTCAACGCCCACGTGTACGACCCGGGGACCGCCGGCCCGATGCTCTACCAGCACCTGTTCTGGTTCTTCGGCCATCCCGAGGTCTACATCATCGCGATCCCGTTCTTCGGCATCATCACCGAGATCATCCCGGTCTTCTCCCGCAAGCCGATCTTCGGCTACACGGGGCTCGTGCTGGCCACCGCCGCGATCACCGTGCTGTCGATGACCGTGTGGGCGCACCACATGTTCGCCACCGGCCAGGTGCTGCTGCCGTTCTTCAGCATCCTGAGCTACCTGATCGCGGTGCCCACCGGGGTGAAGTTCTTCAACTGGATCGGCACCATGTGGAAGGGGCAGATCACCTTCGAGACGCCGATGCTCTTCGCGATCGGCTTCCTGGTCACCTTCCTCTTCGGCGGCCTCACCGGAGTGCTGCTGGCCAGCCCGCCGGCCGACTGGCACACCCACGACACGTACTTCGTCGTCGGGCACTTCCACTACGTGCTGTTCGGCACCGTGGTCTTCGCGCTCTTCGGCGGCTTCTACTTCTGGTGGCCGAAGATGACCGGGCGGCTGCTCGACGAGCGGCTCGGCAAGGCCCACTTCTGGACCATGTTCCTCGGCTTCCACGGCACCTTCCTCGTCCAGCACTGGCTGGGCAACGAGGGCATGCCCCGCCGGTACGCCGACTACCTGCCCAGCGACGGGTTCACCGCGCTGAACACCTTCTCCAGCATCTCCGCGTTCGTGCTCGGCGCGTCCACGCTCTTCTTCATCTGGAACGCCTGGAAGTCCTGGCGCTACGGGGCGATGGTGAACGTCGACGACCCGTGGGGCTTCGGCAACTCGCTGGAGTGGGCCACCACCTGCCCGCCGCCGCTGCGCAACTTCGACCGGATGCCCCGCATCCGCTCGGAGCGGCCCGCCTTCGACGCCAAGTACGGCCCGCTCGTCGCCGACCTCGGTCGGGACCTGCCCCAGCGCAGCACCAAGCCGCCGCAGGAACTCCGCGACGAGCTGCACCGCGAGAGGCACGTGCCCGAGGCGCCGGCCGCCGAGGGGGCGCACGGCGCGCGGGAGGCCGCCGCGTACCAGCCCGCGGCGCAGTCCGGGGCCCGGCCCGTGGACGTCCCCGAACCGGACGAGATCCGTCGGCCCAGCTTCGAGCAGACCGAGGAGCCGGAGGAGCCCCGCCCCGGCGCCGACCGGGAGCCGCCGGCCAGGGAGCGCTGGCGGCATCCGCGCGGGCCCGGCGACACGCCCGAGCGCTGAGCGGGCGTACGCGAGAGAAGGGCCGGCACCCCGGGGGGTGCCGGCCCTTCCGCGTACGTGGTCTCAGCCCTCGCGGACCGCCGCCAGGCCCGCCGCCGTGAGCGAGCGGCGCACGGCCGGCTGGACGCGGGTCAGCCGCAGCGGTACCCCGGTGCGGGCGGCGGCCTCGCGGCCCGCCATCAGCGCGGCGATGCCGCCGGCGTCGAAGCCACCGGCGCCCACCAGGTCGACCACCACCTCGGCGGGCTGCCCGGTCACCGCCTCCAGCATCGCCCGGCGGAGCTGGTCCGCGCCGTCCCGGTCGACCTCCCCGCCGACCTCCACGACCACCCGGTCGCCGTTGTGCCGCACCGAGATCCTGGTCTTCGCCGGCTCGGCCGACTCGGCGGTCCCGTTCTGCCACGGCGGCGGGGCGTCGGCCAGCATCGCCTGGCGCAGCCAGGTCAGCGCCCGCGACAGCAGCCGGGAGACGTGCATCTGGGAGATGCCGAAGCGGGCGGCGATCTCCGCCTGGGTCTGGTTGCCGTAGAAGCGCATGGCCAGGATGCGCCGCTCCCGCCAGGGCAGCCGGTGCAGCAGCCCGCTCACCGTCACCCGGTCGTCGACGGACTCCAGCGCGTTGTCGGACTCGCCGACCAGGTCGCCGAACTCCGCCGAGCTCTCCCCGCCGACGGGGGCGTTCAGCGAGGCCGGGCTGTAGCCGGCGGCCGACTCCAGCGCGGCCAGGATCTCCTCCTGCGGGGTCTCCAGCCGTTCCGCCAGCTCGGCGACCGTCGGGGCCCGGGACAGCTCGCTGGTCAGCGCGGAGGTGGCCTGCCCGACCTCCAGGATCAGGTCGCGCAGCCGGCGCGGCACGTGCACGCCCCAGGTGCGGTCGCGGAAGTGCCGCTTGATCTCGCCGACGATGGTGATGGCCGCGTACGCGGTGAAGGAGCCCCGCTCCGGGTCGTACCGGTCGACGGCGTTGACCAGGCCGAGCCGGGCGACCTGCTCCAGGTCCTCCAACGGCTCGCCCCGCCCCCGGTAGCGGCGGGCCAGCCGGCCCGCGAACGGCAGGGCGAACCGGACGAGGTCGTCACGTGCCTCCTGGCGTCGTTCGGGCGGTAGCCCCTCGATCCGCGCCGCGTACGCCAGTGCGGCCGCGTCGAGGTCCTCCAGGCCCCGATCGGTCGGAGGTGGTGTGGTCGTGGTGGTCTGTCCGAACATCCGCGCCTCCCTCAGGAAGGTCCCCCGCCCGGATTCAGGAAACCGGTCGTGCGCGCGCGTGGTCGCACCACGCCCGGGCCGGAAAATGGGTCACATGACTGGGATGTCAGCGGGCGACGGCGCCACGCCGGACGGCGTGATCAGGCCGTCGCAGCCAGCGGTGTTCCCGCTCCGTAGGTACTCAATCACGGGACCCGGGGTTCGCGAGGATGTTTCGAAAGGGCCGACTCAACAGACGAGTAACCCCTGGTGGGAGCCGCCGTCGCGCAGCGCGGCGAGGGCCTCGGGGACGGTCATCGGCGGCGGCGTCGGCAGGTCGTACGGCTGCGCCCGCAGCACCTCCGTCGCCCGGCGGGTGGGCACCGAGGTGACCGGGTAGCCGCGCGCCGAGGTGCGGTCCAGCGCCCGCCGGCGGCGCCCGAAGCCGGCGACGGCCAACCACTGCGGCAGCCCGGCCAGCGCCGGCGACCGCAGTCCGGGCGGCTCGGGCAGCACGTCCACCGAGCTGAACGGCTCGCTCCCGGCGAGCCACCACTCCGCCGCCTCCACGCTGCGCCGGGTGGCGTTCTCGCACCAGTACGGCACCATCCCGGCCCGCACCACCTGCCACGGGTCGAGCAGCCGGCCGCACTCCACCACCAGCCGGTCGCCGGTCTTGCCGGCCGCGCGCAACCAGCGCCGGTACAGGTCGGCGGTCGCGGCGCTGAGCGCCTCCGGCCGCGGCACGAGGACCCGGTGCAGCGGATGCCCGTGCCCGCCGGTCCACTCCCGGACGCCGGCCTCGAAACCGGACTCCACGCCGTGTTCCGCCGGCTCGGGCGGCGAGGCGACCTCCGGCGGCTCCCAGTGCGCGCCGTCCCCGCCGGCCGAGCGGAGCACCTGGCGCAGGGCGTGGCTGTCCGGGTGGAAGTCGACCGGGTCGAGGCCGCTGCCCGGGCAGCCGACCTGGAAGCTGTGCCCGGGGGCGGAGTCGAAGACCGGCCAGGTGCGGGCGTCGCGCAGCAGCAGCACCGGGGCGCCGGGCGCCAGCCGGTCGGCCAGGAACCGCGCGTACGCGGCCGGCAGGGACCGCCACCGGGCCGCCAGCGACACCGTGGCGCCGGCCAGCGCGCCCCGGCTCGCGGGGCAGTGCACCTGGCGGACGTGCAGGTCGGCGTTGCCGCCGAGGAGACGGGCGGTGAGCGCGGCACCGTGGTCCAGGGCGGCCTGCGGCCGGTCGACGGCGCCCTGCGCCCAGTGCACGGTCATCTCGAACCCGGCCGGCAGCCAGGGCACGCCGAGCGCCATCGCCAGGTGCGCGGCCGCGCCGTGCGGGGAGCCGATCAGGACGCCCGGGTAGCGGCGGCGCGGGTACTGCTCGGCGAACCAGCGGGCGACCCGGCCCGCGTCGACCTCGGCGGTCTGGCCGGGGGTGAGCGCCACCCGGCCGGCCGCCCGGATCACCGCCGCCCGCCGCACCGGTTCGGGCGCGCCGACGAACCGCGACAGCGGCCCCGGGTGTCCCGGGTGTCCGAGGTCGGCGCAGTCGGTGCCGCGCAGCGCCCGGGCGGTGGCGGCCACCAGGACCCGCGCGGCGCTGCCGGCGGCCACCACCCGGTCGCCCGCCAGCCCGGCACCCTCGGCCGTGAGCCCCTTGCGCACCTTGTGCCCCGGCTCCACCTTGCCTCGTTCGCTCACCACGCGGCCCGGCTTCCCGTCCCGATGGGGTTCAAACGGGGCATCCCCCACCGGGCGGGAGCAATCAGAAGATCCCGGGCGGGTGACCGCCGAACCGCCGAACCGGGTGACGACGCCGGTCACGCACCGCGACGGCACGTCGGTGAGCAGGGGTTTCAGTGCCGGAGCAAGGGGCACTTCAGCGCCCATGCGCACCGACGACGACACTCCCGCGGCGGCCACCATCACCCCCTACCAAGACGGGCCGCTGCTGGTCCGGGGCGACTTCGCCCTGGTCACCCCCGACGGGGAGACCATCGACGCGCGGCGGGGCACGGTGGCCCTGTGCCGCTGCGGGAAGTCGGCGCTCAAGCCGTTCTGCGACGGCACCCACAAGGCCGTCAACTTCCGCGCCGCCCCCACCCGCGAAACCCCCTGACCCACGCCCCGCGCCGCCCCCACCCGCGAAACCCCCTGACCCACGCCCCGCGCCGCCCACGCGTCCCCCGCCGACCGGCCGCGTCGATCATGCACTTCTGGTGGGCGGAAGCTGGCGCTTCGCGGCTTTTGCGGGGCACCACAACTGCATGATCCACGGCCCGCACGCGGGCGGCCCGCCCTGCCCTGCCCTGCCGGGCGGGGCTCGCACGGCCCGCACGGGGGCGGGGTGGGGTGGGGTGAAGCCGGGTGGGTCAGGCTACGGCGGCGGGTCGGCCGCCGGGGCGCGGGCGGTCGCGCAGGTCGATGCGGATCGAGGCGGCGGTGGCGCGCAGGGAGGTGCGGCCGGCGGCCCAGGCGTCCAGCAGGTGCGCGGCGAAGAGCCGGTCCACCGCCAGCGCGGCGGCGGCGCCGAAGAGGACGTCCGGGGCGAGCGCCGGCTCCACCCGGACCAGCCCGCCGCACAGGTCGTACGCGGCGATCTGCTCGTGCACCGCGTCGGCCTCGACGTGCTCGTCGTAGAAGCGCGTGGCCGCCTCGCCCAGGCCCAGGCGGCGCAGCCCGTTGCCGTACCGGCGGTTCGGCAGCGAGGAGGTCATCTCGTACGCGGCGAGGTGCCCCAGCAGCGCCCCGCGCAGCCGCCGGTGCAGCCCGAACAGCGACATGAGGTTGTTGGTGGCCAGGGTGACCGCCGGCACGGCGTCCAGGTGGGCGGCGTAGCCGGTGTCCAGCCCCAGCTCGGCCAGGGTGACCCGGAACAGCTCGGCGTGCATCCGGTCCAGCCGCCCGTTGCCGTACTCGTCCATCTGGATCTCCACCAGGGCGGCCTTCGCCGGCCCGCCGAGGCGCGGCAGGGCCCAGCTGTGCGGGTCGGCCTCGCGCAGGTGGTAGATCGAGCGGTGCGTGACGAACTCCCGGAACTGGGCCAGCGACGCCCGGCGTTGCAGGTGTCCGGCGAGCGACGGCCCGTCGTCGGCGGCGACCACGTCGGCCAGGGCCGCCGGCACCCCGCCGGGCAGCGCCGCCGGCAGGGGTCCCACCAGCGCGCGCACCGCCGCCTCGAAGTGCCGTTCGGCGTACGCGCGCAGCGCGAGCAGGGACGGCTGCCACTCCCAGTCCTCGTCGACGCCCTGCCAGCCCCGGTAGTGCAGCTCGTAGCAGCAGAAGAGGGTGAGCTGGAGGTCCTCGTCGGTGAGGGCGTCGGCGGGGGCGAGCCCGGCGCCGAGCCCCGCCGGGAGGTCGTGCGGCGCCCGCCGCAGCGCGTCCAGCAGCGCCGCCGACACCGGCCCACGGGGCTGCGGCAGGGGCGCGGGGCCGTACCGGCGGTCCGGGGACTCTGACAAGGTGACCTCCAGCGTCGTACTGCCCGTCCTCAGTGCCCCTCGACCAGAGCGTTAAACGAGGTCGTCGACCTCCACGGCCACCCCGGCGGCGAGCATCCGGTCGCGTACCCGCCGGGCGGCGTCGCCCTCGGCGAACACCTCGCGCAGGTCCGCGAACGCGGGCTCGGGCGGCGCCAGCCGCACCGCCGGGTCGACCACCGCCTCCAGTACGCAGGGCCGGTCGGCCGCCAGCGCCTCGTCCCAGGCCGCCCCCACCAGCTCGGGCCGGTCGACCCGCACCCCGTGCAGGCCGAGCAGCCGCGCCCAGCCGGCGTACGGCACGTCGGGCAGGCGGCGCGTCGGGTCGGTCGGCGTACGGCCACCGCCCATGCCGGACAGGTCCCGGTTGTTCAGCACCAGCACCACCAGGCGGGGATCACGCCACTCTCGCCAGTGGTGTGCCACGGTGATCAGCTCGGCCAGCCCGTTGAGCTGCATCGCGCCGTCGCCGAGCAGGGCGAGCACCGGCTGGTCCGGGGCGGCGAGCTTGGCCGCCACGGCGTACGGCAGGGCACAGCCCACCGTGCCGAGCGTGCCGCAGAGCTGCGCGTTGACGCCCGGCGGCAGCTCCAGGTGCCGGGCGTACCAGTACATGACCGACCCGACGTCCACCGCCACCGCCCCACGCGGCGGGACCCGGGTGGAGAGTTCGTGCAGCACGAGCTGCGGGTTCACCGGCTCGGCGGGGGCGGTGGCGCGGTCGGCCCGCTCGGCCCGCCACCGGTCGACCGAGCCCTCGACGGTCTCCCGCCACCGGGCGTTCGGCCGGTCGGGCACCCGGGCCAGCAACGCCCGCAGCGTCTCCTGGGCGTCGCCCACGAGCGGCACGTCCACCGGGTAGCGGGTGCCGATCCGGCGGCCGTCGATGTCGATCTGCACCGTGCGGGCCTGCCCCGGCATCGGGAAGTAGTCCGTCCACGGATCGTTCGTGCCGATGAGCAGCAGCGTGTCGCAGCCGCCCATCAGCTCGGCGGCGGCCGGGGTGCCGACCTCGCCGAGCACGCCGGCGTGGAAGGGCAGCCGCTCGTCGAGCACCGGCTTGCCCAGCAGCGAGGTCGCCACCCCGGCGCCGAGCCGGTCGGCGAGGGCGACGATCTCTCCGGCCGCGCCCCGGCCGCCCTGGCCGACCAGGATCGCGCTCCGCTGGCCGTTGGCGAGCAGTTGGGCGGCCGCGTCCAGGTCGGCGTCGTGCGGCAGGACCCGGGCCAGCGGCTCGCCCGGCGTCGCCGAGAGCACCCCGGCCGCGTGGGACTGCAGGTCGGGCACGGTGGCCTCCTGCAACTGCCGCGGCAGCACCACGCAGACCGGGCTGCGGGTGGCGGCGGCGGTGCGGAACGCCTGGTCGAGCAGGGCCGGCACCCCGTCGGGGACCCGGCCGTAACGGACGAACTGGTTGCACACGTCGGCGAACAGCCGGCTCAGCCCGATCTCCTGGTGGGCGCCGCCGAGCGGGCCGGAGACGTCCTCGCCGACGATCGCCACCACCGGCTTGCTGTCCAGCTTGGCGTCGTAGAGGCCGTTGAGAAGCTGGACGGCGCTGGGCCCCTGGGTGGCCAGGCAGACGCCGATCCCGCCGGTGAACTTGGCGTGCCCGGTGGCCATGTAGGAGGCGGTCTCCTCGTGGCGGGCCGGCACGAACGCCGGGTCCCCGCCCGAGGCGTCCAGCGCCTCGAGCACCGGGGCGATGGCCTCCCCGGGGTAGCCGAAGACGCGGGGCACCCGCCAGGCGCGCAGTCGCTCGACCACCAGGTCGGCCACCGTACGCTCAGCCATCGCCACGCCCCGGCGTGCCGGTGTCGACGTAGCGCAGCACCGCGCCGACGCCGTCGGTCAGCTCCGGCGCCTCGTCCGGGCCCAGCACGGTCAGCTCGGCGTCGGTGCCGACCAGCGCG
Source organism: Micromonospora sp. NPDC049060 (assembly GCF_040649055.1). Classification (NCBI taxonomy): domain Bacteria; kingdom Bacillati; phylum Actinomycetota; class Actinomycetes; order Micromonosporales; family Micromonosporaceae; genus Micromonospora; species Micromonospora sp. NPDC049060. Next base: position 30,290 of record NZ_JBEZEV010000011.1, on the reverse strand, counting down.
CGCACGAGGGCGGCGTCGGCGCGGACCTTCTCCGGGTCGCGTACGGACATGGCGGCGAGCTGCCCCGGCTCGGTGGCGATCTCGGTCGGGTCCGGCCCGATCCAGAGTTCCCCGGTGGCGGACGGGTCGTCGACGATGAGCATCGTCTCGACCTGGTTGCGTTGCAGGGCGGACACCACGGCGTCCAGCCCGGCGCCGACGTCCTCCTGCATGCCGAACCGGTCCAGCACGGCGGTGATCCGCTGGTCGGCCACCTCGGCGATGGTCTGCACGGTGAGGTCGTCGAGCAGGCTCTGGTCGGCGCCGCCGCCCCGGGACCCGGCGTCGGTGCGCACCATCAGGTCCTGCCAGCGGTCCGGCATCTGGGCGGCGATCACGCCGGTGGCGCGCACGTCGCCGGCGACCACCACGACCTCCGCGCCGACCTTCTCGGCCAGCTCCACCGTGGCGGCGGTGACGTCGCCCGCGTTGTGGTGCCAGGCCTCCATGGCGGCCCGCTGGTGGTGCGACTGCGACCAGCCGCCGGGCTGCACCCGGCGCAGCTGGAAGTCCTCCCGGCCGCTCACGTGGGCCCGGCGCGGCACGCCGCCGGCGCTGATCGCCATGGCGTCGGCGCCGGTCCGGTCGGCCAGCACGCGCACCCAGGCCACCTGCTCGCCGCGTTGCGCCAGCATGGGCATCACGTGCGGCAACGAGGTGTACGCGGCGAGGTCCCGCAGCGGCGGGGCGGAGAGGTACTCCGACAGCACCACCCGGCCCCGGGCGCCGAAGACCGCCAGCCCGTAGCCGCCGGGCATCGGATCGTGGCCCCGCACGACGCGTTCGACGGCGTCGATGGTGTCCACGTCGGCGCGCTGCTGTTGAAGTTGGTCACGCAGGCCGCGCCAGCGCAGATCGAGCGCCGCGTGGGCGTCCTCGACGTTGGCGGACGCGTCCAGGTACACCGAGACCCACGGCCCCGGCCGGTCGTAGAGCGGGCGCAGGAAGGACAGCTGCATGCTCGACCCCTTTCCAGCTCGGCCCCCCGCTTACCCGTGCCGCTGCGGTTGTCACCTGGCCGCCGCGAGCGCGTGACCGCATTTCATTCATGTCGTTCAACCCGGACGACCGATACCATGAGTGAACGCAACCGGACTCTGGGTGGTGTAGATGGACAGCGACCTGCACATCCGGCGGATCGTCCATCCGACCGGCCGGATCGTCACGGGGCGGATCGTCCGGCTGATGGACGGCTACCCGCGCGAGGTGCGCATCGGCCAGCCGGTGCTGGTCGCGGTGCTCGTGGCCGCCGGGATCGCCGGCCTGCTGATGGCGCTGGCCCGCTCCCTGCTCTCCGCCGGCTCCGGCGCCGCCCGTCGAAGCTTCAAGGACCTGAAGAAGGGCCCGGAATACCTCGTCACCCCGGTGCGGCTGCGCGACGCCGCCGGGCGGCTCTGCGAGGTCGAGCTGCACGGGCACCTGCCGCAGAGCGCTCTGCACCCGGCGGACCACGTGCAGCTCACGTTGCGTCCGCAGGGCGACCCGGACCTGCCGCCGAAGATCGAGCGGATCGTCAACCTGACGACGGGCCAGCTGCTCACCCCGCGCACCGCCACCCTGTGGTCGCACCTCGGGCCGCCGCTGCTGCTCCAGGCGGTGCTGGGCGGGCTGCTGGTCGCCGCCGTGCTGGCCTGGTCCGCGCTGACCTGACGGCCGGCGCGGTTTCCGGCGGCACGCCCGCGGGCACCGTGGCGGACATGTTCGAGGGATTCACGCTGGAGCGGATCGACGTCGGCGACGTCCAACTGCGGGTCCGCCACGGCGGCTCGGGGCCACCCGTGGTGCTGCTGCACGGCCATCCGCGCACCCACGCGACCTGGCACCGGGTCGCGCCGCTGCTCGCCCGCGAGCACACCGTCATCTGCCCGGACCTGCGCGGTTACGGCGCCTCGTCGAAGCCGCCGAGCGACCCGGGGCACACCACGTACGCCAAGCGGGCGATGGCCCGCGACGTGGTCGGCCTGCTCGACGCGCTCGGCCACGACCGCGCGGCGGTGATCGGGCACGACCGGGGCTGCTACGTGGCGATGCGCACGGCGCTGGACCACCCCGAGCGGGTCAGCCGGCTGGGCGTGCTCGACGGGGTGCCGATCGGCGAGGCCCTGGCGCGCGCCGACGCCCGGTTCGCGGCCCGCTGGTGGCACTGGTTCTTCCTCGGCCAGTCGGACAAGCCGGCGGAGCGAATGATCACCGCCGACCCGGACGCCTGGTACGGCGGGTCGCCGGCGGCCATGGGCGAGGAGGCGTACGCCGACTACCGCCGGGCCATCCACGACCCGGCGACGGTGCACGCGATGTGCGAGGACTACCGGGCCGGGCTCGGCCCGGACCGGGCGGCCGACGACGCCGACCGGGCCGCCGGGCGGCGGATCGCCTGCCCGGTGCTGTTCTGCTGGTCGCAGCGGGACGACATGGTCGACCTGTACGGCGACCCGGCGGCGATCTGGCGGGACTGGGCCGACGACGTGCGGGTGGCCGCGATCGACTCGGGCCACCACATGGCCGAGGAGGCCCCGGAGCAGCTCGCCGCCGCGCTGGCCGACTTCCTCGCCGGCTGACCGGTCAGCCGACGGGGGTCAGCGGCCGGTCCGGCTCGCCCGCCGTGCGCAGTATCCCCCGCCGGGCGGCCCAGCGCTCGAAGATCAGGGTGGCGAACGGCGGTACCGCGCAGGCCAGGGCCACGAGGGTGGGCCAGGGCCGCCACCGGTGCAGCCGGGCCATCGCGAGGACCAGCAGGCCGTACGCGACGAAGAGCGCGCCGTGGATCGGGCCGAAGATCTGCACGCCGATCTCGTTGCCCGGGGGGCCGTACTTGACGGCCATGCCGATCAGCAGGGCCAGCCAGGAGCAGGCCTCGGCGATCGCCGCCGCCACGAAGAGCCTGGTGATCTTCTCGCGCATCGTCACTCCCCCACCGGTTGCCGCACATGCTAACCACCCCGCCGGCCGCGCCGACGGCTCGACGGGCGGAGGCGACAGGGATCACGCGGGCCCGGGCTGGGTACGTACAAGGAGCTTCGGGTCTTCCCCGGCCCGCCCTGCGCGTGCGAGGTTAGGGGAACCAACGGTGACAGGGCGGTGACCATGGGCGAGGACGTCGGCGTACGGACCTTCAGTCGCGAGGACCGGGCCCGCTATCGCGAGAAGGTACGGCGGTGCCTGGACGTCTTCGCCGAGATGCTCCGGGAGTCCCGGTTCGACGTCGAACGGCCGATGACCGGGCTGGAGATCGAGCTGAACCTGGTCGACGACGACGCGATGCCGACCATGCGCAACGCCGACGTGCTGGCCGCCATCGCGGACCCGGACTTCCAGACGGAGCTGGGCCAGTTCAACGTCGAGATCAACGTGGCGCCGCGCCGGCTGGCCGGCACCGGCACCCGCGAGTTCGAGGAGGCCGTGCGGGCCAGCCTCAACGCCGCCGAGACGAAGGCGCGGGACGTGGGCGCGCACATGGTGATGATCGGCGTCCTGCCGACGCTGCGGCCGGAGCATTTGACCGCCGAGACGCTGTCGGCCAACCCGCGCTACGCGCTGCTCAACGAGCAGATCTTCGCCGCCCGCGGCGAGGACCTGCGGATCGCGATCAACGGCGTGGAACGGCTCGCGGTCACCGCCGACACCATCACCCCGGAGGCGGCCTGCACGAGCACCCAGTTCCACCTCCAGGTCAGCCCAGCCCAGTTCGCCGACTACTGGAACGCCGCGCAGGTGATCGCCGGCATCCAGGTGGCCCTGGGGGCGAACTCGCCGCTGCTCTTCGGCCGGGAGCTGTGGCGGGAGACCCGCATCCCGCTGTTCCAGCAGGCCACCGACACCCGGCCCGAGGAGATCAAGGCCCAGGGCGTACGTCCCCGGGTGTGGTTCGGCGAGCGCTGGATCACCACGGTGTTCGACCTGTTCGAGGAGAACGTGCGCTACTTCCCGGCGCTGCTGCCCGTCTGCGACGCGGAGGACCCGGCGGAGGCCCTGGCCCGGGGGGACGTGCCGAGGCTCGCCGAGCTGCGGCTGCACAACGGCACCGTCTACCGCTGGAACCGCCCCGTGTACGACGTGCTGAAGGGCCGTCCGCACCTGCGGGTGGAGAACCGGGTGCTGCCGGCCGGGCCGACGGTGCTCGACACCGTGGCCAACGGCGCCTTCTACTTCGGTCTCGTCCGGGCGCTCGCCGAGGCCGACCGGCCGCTGTGGTCGCAGATGTCGTTCAGCGCGGCCGAGGAGAACTTCAACGCCTGCGCCCGCTACGGCATCGACGCCCAGGTCTTCTGGCCCGGCCTCGGCTATCTCCCGGTCACCGAGCTGGTGCTACGCCGGCTGCTGCCGCTGGCCCACCACGGGCTGGACCGCTGGGGCCTCGACCCGGTCGAGCGGGACCGGCTGCTCGGCGTCATCGAGCAACGGTGCCTGACCGGCCGCAACGGGGCGAGCTGGCAGGTGGAGACCCTGCACCGGTTGGAGTCCGCCGACCATCTCGACCGGCCGGAGGCGCTGCGGGAGGTGGTGCGGCACTACGTGACGCTGATGCACACCAACCGGCCGGTCCACGAGTGGCCCATCCCCTAATGGGCCGCCGCGCCCGCCCGCCACCGCCGTGCCCCAGCGCCGTTCCGGCGTAGCCGCCGTCCACCTGTCGGCTCCGCCCGTCGTCCGGCCCGGCCGGCACGTCAGGCCGGGCCCGGGTCCTCGCTGAGGTACGCCCCCGACAGGTCCGAGCGCGCCGTCCAGCCGAGCGCGCGGTACAGGGCGCGTCCCTCGTCGGTGGCGACGAGGATCCCGGTGCGCATGCCGAGCTTCGCCGCGTGGTCGCAGAGCGCCCGCATGACGACGCTGCCCAGCCCGCGCCGCCGATGGGCGGGCTCCGTCTCGACCTGGTCGACGATGCCGAACTCCCCGGCGGCGGCCAGCCGCCCGATGGCCGCCCTGTGCCCGTACGCGTCGAGGACCGTCGCGACGACGACCCCGCCCTCGGCGACGACCCGCGTCGCGTACGGTGCGGGCGGCTCGGCCGCGCCCGGCGTCAGCGGCGCGCTCATGAGGTGTCCGGCGACGTCCAGCGTCCAGGCGTCGGGCAGGGCGGCGCGGAGGCCGGCACGGTCCCCGCTGACCTTGATCCAGGTGCCCGGCTCCGTCAGCTCCGGCCGAGCCGCCCGAGCGAGTCGGCGTCGTAGGTGTGCAGCACGTGGCGTACGCGGTGGCCGGGCCGGCCCACGTCGATCCGGAAGCCGCCGGGGACCGCGACGGGCGCGGGCGTGTCCCTGGAGACCGCCCAGCCGCACCCCCAGGCCATCACCAGCTCGGCCAGGGTGTGTGGCGGACCGTCCACGGCGGACCGGGCGGGCGCGTCGGGCATGGGTGTTCCTCTCGCGGCAGTCGTCGTCCGCCCGCCAGCTTATTGCAAAATATTGGCAACAAGGGTCGCACGGTCGCCTTCCCGATCACCCGAGGCGACGACAGGCCGGACGGCGGACGACACCCCACGTCCTTCGCGGCGCCGACCCCCGACGATCTCCAAGGCGCTTCATCCACGCGTCTGCGGCGGAGGCGGGCAGCCGGACCGTCCTGGAGTTGACCGGCACCCGGAGCGGGCGAAACGGCCCGGGAGATTGCGCACGATGGAAGAACCGAGCCGACGGCGGCCACCCCATGATGAAACGCGGACATCGACCCGTCCCCCTCCCACCGGCCCCTCCCCCACCCCGAGGAGCGCATGTGACGCAGACCCAGAGGTCTTCCCGGCGACCCGACGCGCCCGTCCGGCTCAGCCCCGACCCCGCGCGGAGCGGGACGTCCGCGTTCGTCAACGGGCACTTTCCCCGGCGGCGAGGGCTGATCATCCTCCTCAGCGTCCTCGGCGGGTTCCTGCTGACCGTCATCTGGTCGGCGGAGTTCGTGGACCGGACCATCGGCGACAACGTCGCCAACACGCTGCTCGGCCACGACGCCAAGGAGACGCCCATCCAGGGCATCGCGGCGGGCATCCTGTTCGCCTTCGTCTCCGGCATCGCGGGCACGTTCACCGCCTGCAACATCGCCGCGTTCGGCGCCCTGGCCCCGCTGACCGGCACCACGGGCAGCAGGTTCAGCCGGATCGTCGCACCGCTGAAGCCGTTGGGCTGGATGTCGGTGGGCATGGTCGCGGTGTCGGCCGCCTACGGCGCGGTCGTCGGCCTCGTCGGCACGTCGATGCCGCAGTTCTCCACCGCACCCAACGCGCCCGGCGGACTGTCCCCGAGGAGCATCCAGTCCATGGTCGTCTTCGGCGCGATCGGGCTCATCATGATCTATCTCGGTCTGGCCGCGCTGGGCGTCGTGCCGGACCCGTTCGCCCGGATCGCCCGCCGGTTCCCCAACGCCCCGATGGTGTTCATGGGCGCACTGATCGCCGGCTTCCTGATCGGCCGGCCCTTCGCCTTGTTCCGGCAGATGTTCCGCGACGCCGCCGAGAGCGGCAACCCGCTCTACGGCGCGGCGGCGTTCACGCTGCAGTCCCTCGGCAACATCGTCATCATGGCGGTGCTGTTCCTGCTGCTGGCCTGGCTCGCCGGTTCCCGCCTGCAACGCTGGTTCAGCGCCCGGCCGAGCCGCCTGGCCGTCCTGACCGCTGTCGCGTTCATCGTCGCCGGCGCGTTCACGTTCCTCTACTGGGACGTACGGCTGCTCGCCCGCCGCGAGATCATCCCCTGGTACCCGACGGCCCCCTGGGCCTGACCCGCCGCCGACGAGACCCGGGGACGGCCGGTTTCCGCCGCCTCCGGGCCTCGTCGGCGCCCGTACCGGGGCTCAGACCTTGAGGACGACCTTTGTGCACTCGTCCTGCTTCTTCTGGAAGATCTTGTAGCCCTTGGCCGCGTCCTTGAGTCGCATCCGGTGGCTGATGATGAAGCTGGGGTCGATGTCGCCGCGCTGGATGCGGTTGAGCAGCGGACGGGTGTAGCGCTGGACGTGACACTGACCGGTACGCATGATCAACGACCGGTTCATCAACGCGCCCATCGGGAACTTGTCGACGAAGCCCCCGTACGCGCCGACCACCGAGACGACGCCGCCGCTACGGCAGGCGAGGATGGCCTGGCGCAGCGCGAACGGGCGTTCCGTCTCGACCCGGGCGGCCTGCTTGGCCCGGTCGTACGCGTAGACGGCGGTGTTGCCGTGGTGCCCCTCCAGGCCGACGGCGTCGATGCAGGCGTCGGGCCCCCGCCCGGCGGTCATCGCGTTGAGCGCGTCGAGCACGTCGGTGTCGTCGTAGTTGATGGTCTCCGCGCCGGTGTGCTCCTCGGCGAGCCGCAGCCGGTACGGGTACCGGTCGATGACGATCACCCGCTCCGCGCCGAGCATCCGGGCGCTGGCCGCGGCGAGCAGGCCCACCGGGCCGGCCCCCCACACGGCGATCACGTCGCCCGGCTTGATGTCGCACATCTCCGCGCCCATGAAGCCGGTGGGCAGCACGTCGGCGAGCATCACGGCCTGGTCGTCGGGGACCTCGTCGGGCACCTTGATCGGGCCGACGTCGGCGAACGGCACCCGGGCGTACTCGGCCTGGCCGCCGGCGTAGCCGCCGAGCAGGTGGGAGTAGCCGAAGATGCCGGCCGGCGAGTGCCCCATGATCTTCTCGGCCACCCCGGCGTTGGGGTTGGAGTTCTCGCAGACCGAGAAGAGCCCGCGCTGGCAGGAGGAACAGTGCCCGCAGGCGATCGGGAACGGCACCACCACCCGGTCGCCGGGGCGCAGGTTGCGTACCTGCGGGCCGACCTCCACGACCTCGCCCATGAACTCGTGGCCGAGGACGTCGCCCTTGCGCATGGCGGGGATGTAGCCGTGGTAGAGGTGCAGGTCCGAGCCGCAGATGGCGGTCGAGGTGATCCGTACGATCGCGTCGCGCGCGTTCATGATGGTCGGGTCGGGCACGTCGACGACCTTGACGCTGTCCTTGCCCATCCAGGCGGTGGCCTTCATCGTTCGTCCTCTCGGGTGGCGGGCGGTCAGCGGCGGGCGATGGGCAGCGGCTGGGCGGGGCGTTGCATGACCTGCTGGCGCACGGAGATGCCGTCCGGGCTGCCCTCGGAGCGGACCACCTCGCCGGTCTCCACCACCTGCTTGAACCGGCGCAGGTCGTCGCGTACCTGCTGCTCGGGTTCCTCGCCGAAGAGCTTCGCCACGGCCCGGCCCAGCGCGCCGGCCGGCGGGGCGTAGCGCAGCCGCACCCGGACCTCGGTGCCGCGATCGCCCGGCGCGGGCACGAACCGGACCCGGCCCGCGTTGGGCACGCGGGTGCCGGGCAGCGACCGCCAGGCGAGCGACCGGTTCGGCTGGTCGTCGACGATCTCCGCGTCCCACTCGATCCGGCGGGCGGCCGGGCCGTGCGCGGTCCAGTGCGACCGGCGCAGGTCGTCGGCGCGTACCGACTCCAGGTGGGACATGAACCGGGGCAGGTTCTCCAGGTCCCGCCAGAAGCGGTACGCCTCGGCCGGGGACCGGTTGACGGTGACCGCGACCTCCATGTCGATCACCCGCCGGTGCGCGGCCCGGGCCCGACCGGCGCGCACGGCGGCGATCAGGTCGACGGCGGCGATACCGGCGACGGCGGCGGTGGTGAGGCCGACCCGCCGACGCCGCTCGCCGCACCGGTCCGCCCAGGCCCGTCCGAGCAGGGTGAGGTCCAGCGCGTCGCCGGCCACCCGGGTCCACGCCCAGCCGGCCGGGCTGCGGCCGGCGAGCAGGCCCGCCGCGTGGGCCAGTTCGCGGGCGCCCACGGCGGCGACGACCGCGCGGGCGGCGGGCGAGTCGTCCACCCCGGTCAGCCGGGCCACCGCACGCGGGGCGAACAGGCTGCCGGCACCGAGGGCGAGGCTGACCGCGCCCAGCAACCGGGGCAGCCCGGCGCCCTGGCCGCGTCGTCCCCGCTGGTCCAGCATCATCGGATCGGTCTCGTCCACGTCGCACCACCGTCAGATCGTCCTGACCCGCCCCCCGGGCAGCCCCGGCGGCGGGAAGCCGCCACGCCTGACGCTATGCCCACGAATCACCCGATGGACCCCGAATCTCGACAGACCCCCGCGCCATCCGCGCGCCCGCGATTGAGGGGTATGGCGGTTGATCTATGCCTTGTAGCGTGGGTCCCCCATCACCCACCCCCAGGAGGGAAGTGATCATGCCCACGGTCACCGTTCGCGTCCTCGGTGCCCTCAGCGCCAGCGTGCTGAGCGCGACTCTCGGCGTCCTGGCGGTCGCCGCGCCCGCGCAGGCCGCGGCCCGCGACGGAGCATGCAACACCGGCGAGTTCTGTTACTACTACAACAGCAACCACGCGGGCTCGATCTCCGATCACGCCGGCTCGCTGGCCGACTACGGCACCGCCCAGCCGGGCTGCTACGAGTTCAAGGGCGCCGGCAGCGGCAAGGGCCAGTGCATCAAGAACAACGCCGCCTCGGCGTGGAACCGCACCGGGAAGACGGTGCGCGTCTACTACAACACCGGCTACAACGGTTCCCACGCGTACCAGGACTTCGCGCCCGGGGCGAAGAAGAACCTCAGCACCACGCTGAAGAACAACAACGCCTCCCACCAGCTGATCTCCGCCGGCGCCAGCTACCCGGCCAAGGACGACTACCCCTACAAGGGTCAGACCTCGGGCATCGATCCCTGGAACTTCTACAAGGGGCAGTGCACCAGCTTCGCGGCCTGGGCGGTGCGCAGCCGGGTCGGCGTCGCCTTCCACAACCAGTACAAGGGCCAGGCGCGGTGGGGCAACGCCAAGGAGTGGGTCGCCGCCGCCGGACGCGCCGGCGTGCCGGTGTACAACAGCCCGAAGGCCGGTGACGTCGCGGTACGCCTGGGCGGCACCTACGGTCACGTCGCGTTCGTGACCAGGGTGAACGCCAACGGCACCTTCGAGATCGACGAGTACAACTACGTCTCCGCCGACCGGTACAGCCACCGGACGGTGTCGGTGGGAACCGCCAACAACCAGTTCTCGAAGTTCATCCGCTTCAAGTAACCCTGCCGCCCCGGACGGGAACCTTTTGCCGTTGACGGAGCACCGCGCGCAGAGCCCCGGCCGCGTGGCCGGGGCTCTGCCGTTCACGTGCCCTTACGCCGGGGAGAGACCCTCCGCGAAGTCGTAGAGGCTCTTGATGTCGTCGTCGAAGTACGGACCGTCGAACTGACCGTTGCCCGGGTTGTCGCCGTGACTCACGACGCTGTTGATGAACCCGAGGCCATTCTGGTCGTTGTATTCCTGGAGCCAGGGACCGCCGCTGGAGCCGTAGGTCATGTTGCACCACATCCGGATCTGCTGGCCGCCGGCGTGCCAGGTCCCGCTCTGGCAGAAGTACTGGCTCTCGCCGCCGCCGAGGTTGGACGGATAGCCCAGCGCGGTCATCAGCGAGATGTTGTAGCCCCAGTTCCAGCGCATGCCGTGGCCGCCGACCGTCTCGACGACCTTCAGGCCCCAGTTACCGCCGTTGTGCATGATGGCGATGGCCATGTCCTCGTCGTAGCTGCTGCTGTTGATCCACGCGGTGCGGGCCGCGAGCTGGTACGCCACGAACGTGCCGAACGGCCGCGCGCCGTCGCGGTAGCGCGGCACGAACTGCCAGTTGCTGTACCACTGCCCGCCGGCGCCCTGGTGCACGCAGTGCCCGGCGGTCATGACCAGTCGCGCCTTCCCGCTGGCGACCGCGCTCGCCGAACACGAGGCGGAGCCACCGTTGGGGGTGGTGAAGTAGACCTTGCCGACGACCGCCGACTCGTTGAGCTGGATGCCGACGTCGGCGCCGCTGACGGCACTCGGCCGCACCGGCGCGACCGAGCCCGCCGGTCCGTCGGGCTTCGGCGCCCGGCTCGTGGACTCGGTGGCCTTCGCCGACTTCGCGATGTCGAGGTCGACGGCGCTCGCCATCCGCTGCGGCGTCCAGAACCTGGCGACCTCCTCGGCGATCTTCTCGTTGGTGATCGCGCGACCGTCACTGGTGCGGGCGACGGCGGTGGTGTTGCCGTTCCTCTCGACCGTGGTCGGCTTCGCCTGGGCGACCGCCGGAGCGGTCACGACCATCGCGAGTGCCAGGCTGGCCGATGCGGACCAGCGCAGGGTTGATCTCAACAGTTGCCCCCTTTTTCGGGTACTCCAACTCGGACCAGCGAAACCTATCGATCAGATTGCTTTGATCACAACGTGATGGAATGACAGGTAATTGACATTGACTTCGTGGCGACCGAAAAGGACCACGGCCGGCGACAAACAAAGCGTCCCCACCCCGAACAGAAGCCCCGAAATTGACTCGCAAATCCCATCGCCGCGAATCCGCGCTTTCGATTCCAGGACGTTCGCCGCTGTCGACAGTTGGGAATTGCGGTTGCCTCCGATGGGATTCCTCACTCGCGGGGACGACACCGACGACTGGCCGCCGGAGCCGGAGCCACGCCGCGAGCAGCGCATCCACGGCCGGCAGGCATCCACCGAGCGATCGTCACGATCCCGGGCTAAAGCACTAGTACTCCAGCAGGAAATCCGTTCTGACCTGCTGTGACGGTGTGGTTTTGTCCGTGGTCAGCAAGCAGCCACCGCTGGGTCTCGTGGTTGTGTGGACCCAAGATGCGGCGGTGGCTGCCGCCCACAGTTTCGTCGCTGGTCTCCTTGCTCCGGTGCCGGCCAAGAACTGCTGGACGATCGCTGAGCACGCCGGCGATGACGGCCCCGGTGGGATGCAGGATCTGATCGGCCGGGCCAGTTGGGACGACGCGCTCGTCCGTGCCGACGTGCGGGACTTCGTGACGGCCGTCTCGGGCACCCGGACGGGGTGTTGCTGATCGACGAGACGGGTGATCTGAAGAAAGGCACCAGTCACTACGCCCGGCAGGCCCTCACCGAACCCTGACGGGCCCACCATCATCTGATGCAGCAAGATGACGAGATGGCCGCCGAGGACGCCACCCCAGATCGCATGACCGACGCGGAGATTCACCAACTCGCCAGGCTGCTCGCACGCTACGCGGCCCAAGAGTTGGACCAGTTCGAGCATTGGTGTGTCGAATCGCCGTATGGGCCGGTGTTCATCGACATCAGCCGACGATGCGCTCCAGGCACCGAAGACGCGTACCACGTCCTCTGGCCACTACCCGGTCAACCCCGCGACCGCACCAATCTCGCTTGAACCCGCGAGAACCACGGCGCCTGCACCCGACCACCGAGCGATCTTCTGCTGGAGTACTAGTCTGGGCGGCAAGGTGCTCGACTGCGGCGCCTCATCCTCGGAAGGTGGAAACGTGGACCTGGAGAGGACCCGGCTGTTCGGCGTCGGAGAGTCGTACGCGTTCGTCACGGGGACGGGCCAGCGAGGCGCGGTGATCGTGCACTTCGACGGCCGGCGCGACATCGTGCTCTACGACCCCGCCGACCCCGAAACCGCCCAGCACACGTTGACGCTGGAGAGCACGGAGTCGCGGACGATCGCCGACCTGCTCGGCCTTCCGCTGGTCATGGACAACCTGACGGAGCTGGTCCCGCCCCTGGAGGGCGTCGAGACCGTACGCATGCCGATCCCCGCCCGGTCGCCGTACCTCGGGCGCAAGCTCGGCGACACGCGCGCGCGGACCCGCACCGGCGCGTCGATCGTCGCGGTGGTCCGCGACGGTCACGTGATCCCGTCGCCGGGTCCCGACTTCACCCTCCAGGCCGGTGACTCGCTGGTGGCCGTCGGCGACGGCGCCAGCCTCGTCGCGATCCGCGAACTCCTCACCAACGGCTGACCCGCCGGCGGCACGCCGGTCGCCCGCCGCGGCACCGGATCAGCGGGTCAGGCCGACCAGCGTCGCCAGGCGCGCCACGCCGGCCGGCGCCGGATGGGCCCGGGCGACCTCGGCGACGACCGTACGCGCCAACGGCCGGCACCGGACTTCGGCGGGCGCGACACCGTCCGCGTCGACCAGGACGCGTCCCGCACCGCACAGGTCGCCGACCTGGAGGTACGCCCGCGCGGCGTCCACCAGGTACGCGGCCCGGTACTCGGCCGGCAGCCGCCGCCACGCCTCCTGCCGTACCGCCTGCTCGTGCCGGCGCACCGCCTCTCCGGCGTCCCCCCGCTCGAGAGCCGCGACCACCCGGGCCGCCTCGACGGCGCCCGGCCCGAAGCCGGTCCGGTGCGGGTCGTCACCGGCGACCCGCGCCGCCACCCGGGCGGCCCGCTCGACCAGCTCCTCGCTGCGGCCGGTGTCGCCACAGCCGGCGGCGGCCAGCGCGGCCTGGATCAGCAGGGTCCCGTGCACCACCTCCGACGCGGGCGCGACGCGACGCGCGGCCGCCAGCGTCGCCACCAGCGCCAGCCGGTCGCGGCCCAACGCGCGCAGCGCCTGACCGACCGCCACGGTCGCCGCCCCCGCCAGCACCGGATCGCCGCCGGCCACCGCCATCGCCCGGTCGGCGGCCAGCCACGACAGGTCGGCCTCGCCGAGCTTCACGAGCACCGACGAGGTGATCCGGTACGCCTGCACCAGCAACCCCGGCTCCTGCGCCCGCGCGCCCTGCGCGGCGTGCAGCAGCCTCGGCAGCAGCCGCACCACCTGGGCGTAGTGCCCGTGCTGGTAGGTCAGCCAGGCGTGCGCGACGTGCCGGCCCGTCTCCACCACGGACGCGGTCACCCCGTGGTCGTCGTAGCGGGCGAGGGCGGCCCGGACGCCGTCCACCCCGTCCACCGGGCCGGCCGCGATCGGCGGCGGGCGGTGCTCGCCGAGCAGCACCATCGGGTCGACCCGCAGCACCCGGGCGATCTCCTGGATCACCGGGTAGCGGTCCAGCGGCCGTACGCCCCGCTCGGTCTTGTCCACCCAGCTCTTCGACCTGCCGAGCCGGTCGGCGAACATCTGCTGCGTCATCCGCCGCCGCGCCCGCCAGCGGGCGACGCGGCGACCGATCGGCTCGTCAGCGCTGGTCACGCCGCCACCGCCGGTCCGGCACCGCCCGGGTGGTCTCCTCCACCGGTACGCGCTCCGCCTCGGCCTGATCCAGGAGGCGTCGCTTGGCCGCCTCCCGCTCCGCCGCCTCGACCTGCTCGCCCCGGCTCGCCGAACCGATTCCCTGATCGTCCACTCTGCCTCCGCTGGCGCAGGGCACAGCGGCGACACCTCAACGCCGTGCCCGAACCCGGAGAGGCGGTCGCCCCTCAGAACGGACACTAGGGCGCATCAGTGATGGAGCAATTACCGCCAGTTATGCGGCCAGGTTGATGCCCATGCGGCTGGCAAGTGACCGCAGTTCGTCAGGCACAGCCCGCCGCTTCGCCCGCTGCGACAGCGCGACCACTGCGTCCCGGGCGAGGGGGTTCAGCACGAACGGCACCGGCGCAGCCCGCTCTGCCTGCACAAACGCAGCAAGCGCCTCCGCATCCCGGCGACCATTGTCCGCATACGCTCGGCCGAGGTCGAGCCAGTAGGACAGTTGGCGAGTCGACGCCACCAGAATTCGTGGCCGCACTCGCCGGGAAAGCTCGATCACGCGGCCGGCCTCACCCTGCTCCGCCGCGATGGACATCTCCCAGAGCCCCACGTTTGTCGGTCCGAAACAGCAGCCGTTGAAGCCGGCCCCGTCGGACGGATCCCCGAGGCTCCCAGCCTCCCGCCCCGCCTCGGTCAGGTGATCGCGGGCGACATCCGGACGACCACTCACCGTGGAGGTCAACGCGGCCGAGAGATGAAGCTGACCCAGCATCTGTCGGACGCGGACGTCGGCAGCGTGCGCTTGGAGTTCCGTCAGTGAACGGTCCGCCGCTCTCGCGGCAAGCGGCGCGGACTCGATCGGCAGACTCTGCACGTAGGCGAACCGGGCTGCCCCGGTCCATGCCGGGTCTCCCACGTCCTCTGCGGCCGACACGGCGACCCGGGCTGCGTTGAGGGCCAGATGCCGGTATCCGAGATGCCGGAGGCACGTCGATGCCTGGTAGGCCACTTGGGCGAGCACGACACCTCCGGCAGCCGCGGCCTCCAACAGCAGGCCGGGGAGCAGACGGGCCATAGCCGGATAGTTGCAGCTGTTGCGGAGTTGATCGCTGCGGGCGATCTCAGCGGCAAGCTGCTCCCTCGTGCAAGTCGCCGGTCGGCGCTCGCCGTCCTCGATCTCGATCAGGGCGGACCAGATCGCCGGAACACGCTCGGCCGCGCCGTCACGGGCAGGGTCGCCGGGCTCCGCGCCCTGCCCGAGCAGGTCGGCCACCGTGACCTGAAGAGCGGCAGCGAGGGCGACCAGGGTGGAGCGGCGATCGATGGTCTTCCGACCAGACTCGACCTGCGACACGTAGGACTGGCTGACGCCGGCTAGACCGGCAAGAACGGCCTGGGTCATACCTCCACGGCGCATCCGCCAGTACCGGATCCTCGCACCGATGGTGTCAGCGTTCTTGACCATGACTTCGCCTGCTTCCCAGGTAGCGGGCGGGGACAGCGGTCATCAACCTCGCCGATGACGTCGCAATTGCACCGTACACGTTCGCAAGCTCTGAATAGCGCCCTGAATAGCGCCCTGATTCGCGTGCCCCCAGCCGTTCTGCCGATGTGCACCATTGAAGCTTGTCACGATCCTGGACGGCACGCTGATCCCGATCGACCGGTTCGCCGACCAGAAGCCCCACTACTCGGGAAAACACAAACGCCACGGCGCGCCGACGCGACGGGCCGCCTCGGCGCCGCTAGAGGTCGAGCCGGATCTCCCGGATCGCCTGCTGAATCCGGCGGTTCCCGTCGGATGCCTCCAACCGCGCGAGCTCTCGCTGGAACTCTGGTGCCTTGGGCTCGAGGACGCCCAGGAGTTGCAACGCACCGATCCTGGCTCCGACATGTGATGAACACAGCCAGGGGTAGTAGGCCGCCCGACCGCTGTGGATGATGGCCCGGGTCCGGGTGACGAACTCGGACAGGTGCGTGTCATCAGGGCGCAGGGGCGCGGGGTGGAATGGGCCGTCGTCGCCGACACAACTCAACAGGAGGCTGAGCGCCTCGGCGGCCACCTCGGGCCGTTCACCGCGGCATAGTTCGATCAGGAACGGGGCGGCCGGTTCGGCGGTGCGGAAGTACAGGCCGGAATGGCCGTGGATCAGGGCGCCCCTCAGCGCCTCGCCCCACTCGCGTGCCGCCTGGCCTTCCGCCGTTGCCAAGCCGCGGATCAGGTCTGGGACCTCACACGCGTCGCGTTCGGCGTCTGTGGGACTGGGCGGTCCGAACCTCGCCCAGTCAACCAACTCCAGCCCCGCAAAGGGTTCGGGACGGGAGCCAGGCGGCGAAGCAACCATCGACTCAGAATACTGGGGAACACCTGGGGCAAGGCGTGGCGCGAAGCCGCCTGAACGAGGCCGCTCAGTGCTCGCCCCATGGACCCGTCGGCACCCGAGTTACGAGACGTCCCTTGGACAGGATGAACACGGCTCAATGAATTCGCCCCGCACGACGGACGCAGAAGGGGCGCCCGCCTGGCGGCGGGTGCCCCTTCGCGAACAGACGTGTCTAGTGACTACCGGAAGGTGACGTCACTTCTGTTGACCTTGCAGTTGGCGTCGTTCCAGCCCTCGCCGAGGTAGCTGGGTTCGCTGCCCTTGGGCACACCCTTGTACTTGCCGCAGATGGTGGCCGAGCCGATCACGACCACGCGAGTGATCGTCGCGGTGTCGTTCCAGTTGCTGTTGATGCCGGCGAGCATGTCGATGTCGTCGACGAGGACGTTGTCGATACGCACGTGACGGGTGTGCGAGGTGGAGCAGTTGCCACAGGCGCGGTACAGCTTGCCGGACCCCTTGAGGTAGAAGCCGGAGATGTTGACCGTGCCGTTGCCGTTGTGCTGGAAGGTCTTGTCGCTGCCGTTGCGCGCGCCGCCACCGATGATGTAGGAGGTACCGCCGTTGGTCTGCTTGAAGGTGGCGGCGTCCTCACCGATGTCGTTCCACCACACGTTGCGCAGTGTGCAGGTGCCCTCGCAGTGCACGCCGTCACCGGCGGGCGAACCGAGGATGACGTTCTGCAGCGTGCCACCATTGGCGATCTTGAACATCGGGTCCTGCGACTCCCCCTGTCCACCGTCACCGATGCAGCAGTACGTCTTCATCCCGCCGTCGAAGGTGCCGGAGACGCTGACCGTGCCCGAGATGCTCACCGAACCGGCCGACGACGGCCACGCACCAGTCGGCGCGCCTGGGTTGCTGGTCGGACTGGCCGTCGGACTGGCCGTCGGACTGCTGGTGGGGCCACTGGTCGGACTGGTGGTCGGGGTCGACCCGCCGCTGGAGTACGTCTCGAACTCGGCGATCCGTGGGGTGCCGGACGCGCTGGTGATGACGAAGGAGATCTTCTTCAGCGACGTCGAGGAGAAGTTGATGGTGCTTGGGGCGCCGCTGCCGCTGGCCAGGACGGAGCCCGTGTCGTGGTTCTTGAGCTGCCAGCCGCTGATCGAGCCGCCGCCCGAGGCCTGCACGATGGCGGCCGAGGACACCGTCGTGGCGCTGCCCCACTTGACCGAGACCGTTCCGGTCGAGCCGCTCGGCGACCAGTAGGTGCTGGGGTTGCCGTCGATGACGTTGCCATAGCTGGTACCACTGGCCTTGCTGGAGCCGTCAGCGCCGGCGCCGAGGCTCAGGTTCGTGGCGGCCGAGGCGTTGGGAACCTGCAGCGCCAGGGCGACGACGGCACCTGCGACCGCGGTGGCACCACCGGCCAGCCACCGCGTGGCGACTTTGCGTCTCATCTGAGTTCACCTTTCAGGCATGAGCACGGGGACGGGAAAGCGCTTTCCGCCAACGATAGAGACTCACCAATGAAGAGGCAAGGATCACTTTTTGTTGACGATCGCTTCCCGTACGTAATCCGTGCGGTGGTGACCCCGACGGCGGATCCGGCGGCGAGGCGGGGTGTAGGTGTCACCGTTGCGCAGGTGGGCCGGGGCGTGTCGGCCGTCGCCCAAGCCCCCGGGCAGCGCAGCCTCAAGCCGAGTTTTCAGCTCTCAGGCGGTTCAGGATGATCCGGGCCAGCGCGGCGAGCCGGGTTTGCAGGTCCTCGTCGGCCCGCCCGCCGAGATCGTCTTCGAGATGTGCGACCAGGGCGGCGACCGTCGGGAGCAGGTCGTCCAGCGGGCTGCCCTCGTGTCCCACCACGTAGAGACGGTGGGTTCCCACCTCGGCGGGGATGCTGTGGTCGAGGATCCGCTCGCAGGTGTCGGCCGCGATCAGCGCCACCGCCGTCGGTAGCTCCGGCTCCGGGAGTCCGAGTTCGGCGGTGACCGCCGCCAGGCGCCGATTCGCGTCAGGCGCTGGCAGTGTCCGAGCTGATTCTGCCGCCAGCGCCACCACGGCGTCGCCGTCGACGCCGGCCACCAACAGGTCGCAGGCCAGCATCACCGCGTGGTGCGGGTCGGCGTCGTAGAGCAGCGCCCGGGCCTGTTCGGCCCTGAGCCGGCGAAGAATTCCGGCATCGCCAACCTCCACAACATCATCCTCGCCGGCTGACGACCGGCCCGATGCCGGGCAACGCCTTCACCAGTTACGAGACGTCCCTCAGACCGGGACGAAGGTGGCGGCCAACACCCGCCAGTTGCCGTCCTCACGCACCCAGAGTCGGGTGTAGCGCAACCGCGCGGACATGGCGGCACCGCCCTGAACGGCATCCACCGCAGCGACCATGCGAGTCACCCCGGTCTGACCGTCTTCCTGGACGTCGAGCGACTCCTCCACCAGGCTGGTGATTCGCAGTGCACCGGAGCGGTAGCCCTCCAAGTCGTCTTCCTTCGTGAAGACCGTGCCGTCCGGTCCGGCACCCACGACCTGCGGGTGCAGTAGCGCGTCGAGGGACTCGACGTCGGCGGCGCGCTGGGCGGCTTGGAGTTGCCGTTCCGCGGTGAGGAGATCCATCCACCGATCCTCCGCAGCGCGCCCCAGCAAGACAAGCGGGTTCGCTCGCGGCAGAACGGCGTCGTCAGCCCGGTAGGGCGCCTACGGCACGACCGTAGCTCGGCACGACCATGGTCGGCCCAACTGGGAGGGTTTCTGCCTTGCTCTGCGGCGCGGAATCATCGGTCCTGTCGAACCTGGACATATGTCGGTGCCACGGGCGGCGGCTCCGGCGCGAGCCTGCGCAGCCCCGGCACCCCACCGCCGCCGAGCAGAGGGCGGCACCCACAGGGTCACGGTCGTCCGCCGAACGCCCACGCGTGGACCTCGATCTCGGCGTACCGGTCCGGGGTCAGCACGGCACGCGCCCCGTCCGGGTCCTCCGCACGGACCAGCGCCGCCGTGCCCAGCCACCTGCCGCCGTCGTCCGACAGCAGCGGCCCGTACGCGATCAGCTCGTCCCGGTCCGCGCTCACGTCCAGGTCGGCGGCCTCCCCCGCCCCGAGGCCGAGCACCAGGAACCGGTCACCACCCGTCCGGCCGCCGGGGAAGTCCCACATGGTGCGCCCCAGCGTGTTGCGCCACCGGCGCAGCAGCACGTCCCGGTACGCGCCGGCCTGGTAGTTGGGCTCGTCGAGGGCGAACGCCCGGGCGGCGGCGGGGTCGGGCAGGTCGACGATGTGCACGCTGCCGTTCGGCGTCTTCCCGTCGGCGGCGAACGTCGGCCCACGGGCGATCATCCGCTCCGCGTACCGGTCCATGTAGGACCAGTGCTCCTCGCGCAGCTCCTTGCGCAGAGCCAGGGAGCCGGACCGGTCGCGGTGGTAGCAGAAGAACTCCATACCGCAGATCCTGACGCCGGTGCCGAAACCCGGGGCGCGTGGGGCCGCTTTCCGCGCGTAGCACCGGATCTGTCACCCGTCGGTCGTACGCTCGCCGTCATGACGACGATGGAGACCCACACCCTCGCCGCGCCCGGCGTCGACCTGGTCTACGACGTGCGCAGTCCACTGTCGGCCTCCGGCGGGCACCGCACGCTGCTCATGATCGGTCAACCGATGACGGCGGAGGGCTTCAACGCGCTCGCGACCCACTTCACCGACCGGACGGTCGTCACCTACGACCCGCGCGGGCTCGGCCGCAGCATCCGCAGCGACGGGCGGTCGGACCACACGCCGCAGCAGCAGGCAGCCGACCTGCACCTGCTGATCGAGGCGCTCGGCGCTGCTCCGGTCGACGTGTTCGCCAGCAGCGGCGGGGCGGTGACCGCGCTGGAGCTGGTCGCATCCCACCCCGGGGACGTGGCGACGCTGGTCGCGCACGAGCCGCCGATCACCACCGTGCTCCCCGACGCCGCGGCGGCCGAGCGCGCCCAGGCCGCCGTCCACGAGGCGTACCAGGCGAAGGGCATGGGCGCGGGCATGGCCGCCTTCATGGCGTTGGTCTCCTGGCAGGGCGAGTTCACCGACGCCTACTTCGCCCAGCCCGCGCCCGACCCGGCGGCGTTCGGCCTGCCGACCGAGGACGACGGCTCCCGCGACGACCCGCTGCTGTCGAAGGCCTCCGGGACGGTCACCGACTACCGGCCCGACGTGGCGGCGCTCACGGCGGCGCCGACCCGGATCGTGATCGCGGTCGGCGAGGAGACGGAAGGGACCTACACGGCGCGTACGGCCGTCGCCACCGCGGCGCTGCTCGGCCAGGAGGCCGTGGTGTTCCCGAGTCACCACGGCGGCTTCCTCGACGGCGAGTTCGGCTACGCCGGCAAGCCCGCCGAGTTCGCGGCCAGGCTGCGCGAGGTGCTGGACGCCGGCTGACCACGTCGACGACGGGGGCGGGCCGGTCGCCGCCGGCAGCCGCCACCGCGCTGCCGACGGCCGGTGACATCGGGCGCCGCTCAGAGCGCCACGATCGCCGCCGTCTCCGCCGGCAGCTCGATGCGATCGCGCATCACCGTGACCCCCTCCCCCGTCGCGAGCAGCACCCGGCGCGCCACCCCCGGCAGCGTGATCCGCTGGGGTTTGGCGGCCAGGTTCGCCGCCACCAGGGTCCCGCCCCGGCGCATCACCAGGAACTGGTCGCCGGGGCGTACGTCCACGGCGTGCAGCCTCGGGTCGGACAGGTCGGGGCGGCTCTTGCGCAGCGCGATGAGCCGCTTGTGGAACTCGTACATCTCGCGGTGTTCGGGTTTGTCCAGCTCGGCCCAGTCGAGCCGGGAGCGGACGAAGGTCTGCGGGTCCTGCGGGTCCGGCACGTCGCCCTCCGGCCAGCCGTGCGCGGCGAACTCCCGCTTGCGCCCGGTGGCGACGGCGGTCGCCAGCTCCGGCTCGGGGTGGCTGGTGAAGAACTGCCACGGGGTGCTGGCGGCCCACTCCTCGCCCATGAACAGCATCGGGGTGAACGGGGCGGTGAACAGCAGCGTCGCGCCGACGCGCAGCAGCCCCGGGGAGAGGGTGGCGGAGATCCGGTCGCCGGTGGCCCGGTTGCCGATCTGGTCGTGGTTCTGGAGGTACGCGACGAAACGGTGGCCGGGGGTGCGCTGCCGGTCCACGGGCCGGCCGTGGTGGCGGTTGCGGAAGCTGGACCAGGTGCCGGCGTGGAAGAAGCCGCCGGTGAGCACGTCGGTGAGGCATTCCAGGGAGCCGAAGTCGCCGTAGTAGCCCTGCCGCTCGCCGGTGAGCAGGGTGTGCAGGGCGTGGTGGGCGTCGTCGTTCCACTGGGCGTGCAGGCCGAAGCCGCCGGCCTCCCGGGGCGTGATCAGCCGGGGGTCGTTGAGGTCGGACTCGGCGATCAGCGACAGCGGCCGGCCGAGATGGGTGGCGAGCGCCTCGACCTCGATCGCCACCTCCTCCAGCCAGGGAGTGGCGCGGGAGTCGGGCATGGCGTGCACGGCGTCGAGCCGCAGGCCGTCGACGTGGTAGTCGCGCAGCCACATGAGGATGCTGTCGACGATGTAGCGGCGCACGCCGTCGGAGTGCGGTCCGTCGAGGTTGACGGTGCGGCCCCAGGTGTTGCTCTGCTCGGTGAGGTACGGCGCGAACATCGGCGCGTAGGCCCCGGAGGGCCCGAAATGGTTGTAGACGACGTCGAGGATCACCCCCAGGCCCTTGGCATGGGCGGCGTCGACCAGCCGTTTCAGGCCGTCCGGCCCGCCGTAGGGCTGGTGCGGGGCATACCAGCAGACCCCGTCGTAGCCCCAGTTGTGCTCGCCGTTGAAGGCGTTGACCGGCAGCAGCTCGATCATGTCGACGCCGAGGTCGACGAGGTGGTCGAGGCGGCCGATGGCGGCGTCGAAGGTGCCCTCGGGGGTGAAGGTGCCGACGTGCAGCTCGTAGAGGACGGCGCCGGGCAGCTGCCGGCCGGTCCAGGCCTGGTCGGTCCACTCGAACGCCGCGTGGTCGTAGCGCCGGCTCGGCCCGTGCACGCCCTCCGGCTGCCAGGGCGAGCGGGGGTCGGGCAGCGCCCGCTCGTCGTCGTCGAGCAGGAAGGCGTAGTCGGTGCCGGGGCCGGCGGCGGGCACCTCGACCCGCCACCAGCCGTC
The DNA here is from genome assembly GCF_040649055.1 of Micromonospora sp. NPDC049060. Taxonomy (NCBI): domain Bacteria; kingdom Bacillati; phylum Actinomycetota; class Actinomycetes; order Micromonosporales; family Micromonosporaceae; genus Micromonospora; species Micromonospora sp. NPDC049060. The sequence goes on along the minus strand of NZ_JBEZEV010000011.1, from coordinate 7,859 downwards.
CGGGCCGGAGCGCATCTCGTGGTCGGCGACGCCTGGCAGGCGCAGCCGGACGCGGGCGGCCTGCGGCGCCCACACCGTGAACTCGGTCATGAAGCCTCCACGGACTCGGTGGTGGGAGCCAGCAGCGCGACGGGGTAGGTGGCCAGCAGGTCGGCCAGCGAGGTCTGCCCGCCACTGTAGGACCGGCCCGTGAACAGGTCGGTCACCTCGTGAACGGGAAGTGACAGAGTCGTGTCGCCCCAGCCGCCGGCGCGCGCCAGCCCGAGCGGCAGGCGGGTGGCCACGGCGACGGCGCCGCCCCGGTCGAAGGCGAGCGCGTGCCGCCCGGCGCGCCCGTGGGCCGGCACCGGCCGGTAGCCGGTGAACAGCTCCGGGCGGTCGCGGCGCAGCCGCAGGGTCCGCGACACCACGAGCAGCTTCGCCGCGCCGCCGGCGTCCACCGGCGGGGGCGGGCCGGCGTCGAGGCGGGCCAGCAGCTCCCGGCGTACGGCGAAGTCGACCGGCCGGCGGTTGTCGGGGTCGACAAGCGAGTTGTCCCACAGCTCGGTGCCCTGGTAGGTGTCGGGCACCCCGGGCATGGCGAGCTGCACCAGCTTCTGCCCGAGCGAGTTGGACCAGCCGACGGGGGCGATCTCGGCGGCGAAGGCGGTCAGTTCGGCGTGCAGCTGCGCGTCGTCGTACATCGCGTCGACCACGTCGTGCATGGCCCGCTCGAAGACCGGGTCGGGGTCGGCCCAGCTCGTCGACGCCGACGCCTCGCGGGCGGCCTTCTCGACGTACGCGTGCAGCCGCTCCCGTTCGATCGGCCAGGCGCCGACGGCGGTCTGCCACAGCAGGTGCGCGAAGGCCGGGTCGGGCAGCGGCGCGCGGGCCGTCCACCTGGCGACGAGGTCGGCCCAGCGTCCCGGCAGCTCGCTGAGCACGGCGAGGCGGGCCCGGACGTCCTCGGAGCGCTTGGTGTCGTGGGTGGAGAGCGTGGTCATGCTCGCCGGCCAGCGCACCTGCCGGGCGGCGGCGAAGCGGTGGAACTCGGCCGGCGGTACGCCGAAGTGCGCGGGGCTGCCGCCGACCTCGTTGAGCGCGACAAAGCGGCTCCACCGGTAGAAGGCGGTGTCCTCCACGCCCTTGGCCATGACCGCGCCGGTGAGCTGCGGAAAGCGCTTCGCCAGCTCGTCGTCGGGGTCGCGCAGCCGGCGGGTGAGCGCGTCCAGCACCGCGGTCAGGTCGGGGCGGCGGCGGCCGGCCTCGGCCCGGGCGGCGGCCAGGTGCCGGGCGCCGTGCGGCGGGTAGCCCCGGTAGACCGGGAACGCGGCGGCCAGCTCGGCCAGCGCCGCGCGGGCGGCGTCGTGCTCGACGTCGTCGGCGAGCGCGGCGAGGCGGGTCAGCTCGGCCGACAGCAGGCGGGTGGCCGCGGCGAGCTTGGTGTCGTGGGTGAGGTCCTGCCAGGAGGTGTGCCGGCCGACGAGGTGGGTGTCCAGGGCGGTGAAGTCGCCCTCCGCGTCGGGGTCGACGAAGAGCCCGCAGACGGCGGCGAGGGCGTCGTAGCCGGTGGTGCCCTCCACGGGCCAGTCCGGCAGCTCCTCGCCGTACTCCAGGATCTTCTCCACCACCAGCCACGCGTCGGGCGCCGCGGCGCGCAGCCGGGCCAGGTAGGCCGAGGGGTCGCGCAGCCCGTCCGGGTGGTCGACGCGGATGCCGTCGACCTCGCCGGCCGCCGCCCAGCGCAGGACCAGCTCGTGGGTGGCGGCGAAGACCTCCGGGTCCTCCACCCGCAGCCCGGCCAGGTCCGAGACCGCGAAGAACCGGCGGTACGTCAGCTCGGTGTCGCCGCGCCGCCAGGAGACCAGCTCGTAGTGCTGCCGGTCGTGCACCTCGCGGGGGCTGCCGTCTGCGGTGCCGTCGGCGATCGGGAAGCGGTGCTCGTGGTAGCGCAGCTCCCCGTCGGCGAGCTTGAGGTCGTCGAGGGCCTCCGGGGTGTCGGCGAGCACCGGCAGCAACAGCCGCCCCCGGTCCCAGTCGACGTCGAACCAACCGGCGTACGCCGAGTCGCGGCCCCGGCGCAGCACGTCCCACCAGGCGGGGTTCGCGGCGGGCACGGCCACGCCGGCGTGGTTGGGCACGATGTCGACGACCATCCCGAGGCCGGCGGCGCGCAGTGCCCGCAGCAGCCGCTGCCGGGCCGCCTCGCCGCCCAGCTCGGGGTTGACGGCGCGGTGGTCGACCACGTCGTAGCCGTGCGCGGAGCCGGGGGTGGCGGTGAGCAGGGGCGCGCTGTAGAGGTGCGTGACGCCGAGGCCGGCCAGGTAGTCGGCCAGCTCGGCGGTGGCGTCCAGGTCGAAGCCGGGGCGGACCTGCACCCGGTAGGTGGTGCCCACCCGGGGCGCGTCGGGTCGAGGGGTGCTCGACATGTCAGGCCTTCCTCTCCAGCACCACCACGCACCGGTCGGGCACGCAGAGGGTGCCGCCCGCCTCGACGACCGTGGTCTTCTCCGGTTCCGGTTCCGCGGTGCTGATCACCACCTCCCAGCGCGGCCCGAACTCGGGGCCGGGCACGGTGAAGTCCAGCGGGGCGTCGTGGGCGTTGAAGCAGAGCAGGAAGGAGGCGTCCACGTGGCGCTGGCCGTACTGGCCGCGTTCGCGGATGCCCTCGCCGTTGACGAAGAGCGCCACCGAGCGGCCGAAGTCGTTGCCCCAGTCCTCGCCGGTCATCTCCCGCCCGTCGGGGGTGTACCAGGCCAGGTCCGGCAGGGGCTCGTCGACCAGCCGGGAGCGCACCGGCAGACCGGTGAAGAAGCGCCGCCGGCGGAACACCTGGTGGCGGCGGCGGAAGTCGACAAGCTTGCGGGTGAACTCCAGCAGGTCGGTGTCGGCGGCGTCCCAGTCGACCCAGGCCAGCTCGCTGTCCTGGCAGTAGGCGTTGTTGTTGCCCCGCTGGGTGCGGCCCAGCTCGTCGCCGTGGCCGATCATCGGCACGCCCTGGGAGAGCACGAGGGTGGTCAGGAAGTTGCGCCGCTGCCGGGCCCGCAGGGCGCGTACCGCCTCGTCGTCAGTGTCGCCCTCGACGCCGCAGTTCCAGGACCGGTTGTGGCTCTCGCCGTCGCGGTTCTCCTCGCCGTTGGCCTCGTTGTGCTTGTCGTTGTACGACACCAGGTCGCGCAGCGTGAACCCGTCGTGGCAGGTGACGAAGTTGATGCTGTGGAACGGGCGGCGCCCGTCGTCCTGGTAGAGGTCGGCGGAGCCGGAGATGCGGGAGGCGAACTCGGCGAGGGTGGCCGGTTCGCCGCGCCAGAAGTCGCGCACGGTGTCCCGGTACTTGCCGTTCCACTCGGTCCACACCGGCGGGAAGTTGCCCACCTGGTAGCCGCCCGGCCCGACGTCCCACGGCTCGGCGATGAGCTTGACCTGGCTGACCACGGGGTCCTGCTGCACCACCTCGAAGAAGGTGGAGAGGCGGTCGACCTCGTAGAACTCGCGGGCGAGGGTGGCGGCGAGGTCGAAGCGGAACCCGTCGACGTGCATCTCGGTCACCCAGTACCGCAGCGAGTCCATGATCAGCTGAAGCGAGTGCGGGCTGCGTACGTTGAGGCTGTTGCCGGTGCCGGTGTAGTCGACGTAGTAGCGGCGGTCCTCCTCGCTGAGCCGGTAGTAGCTGGGGTTGTCGACGCCCTTGAAGCTCAGCGTCGGGCCGAGGTGGTTGCCCTCGGCGGTGTGGTTGTAGACCACGTCGAGGATGACCTCGATGCCGGCGGCGTGCAGCGCCTTGACCATGCCCCGGAACTCCTGCACCTGCTGGCCAAGGTGCCCGAGCGCCGAGTAGCCGTGGTGCGGGGCGAAGAAGCCGATGGTGTTGTAGCCCCAGTAGTTGCGCAGCCCCATGTCGGCCAGTCGGTGGTCGTGCACGAACTGGTGCACCGGCATCAGCTCGACGGCGGTCACGCCGAGCTTCGTCAGGTGCTCGATCATCGGCGGGGAGGCGAGGCCGGCGTACGTGCCGCGCAGCTCGTCGGGGATGTCCGGGTGGCGCATCGTCAGGCCGCGCACGTGCGCCTCGTAGATGACCGAGTGGTGGTACGGGATGCGGGGCGGGGAGTCGTTGCCCCAGTCGAAGTACGGGTTCACCACCACCGACTTCGGCATGAACGGCGCCGAGTCGGTGGTGTTCATCCGCTCCGGGTCGCCGTGCTCGTAGTCGTAGACGGCCGGGTCCCACCGCACGTCGCCGTCGATAGCCTTGGCGTACGGGTCGAGCAGCAGCTTGGCCGGGTTGCAGCGCAGCCCGTTCGCCGGGTCGTACTGGCCGTGCACGCGGTAGCCGTAGCGCTGCCCCGGCTCGATGCCGGGGATGTACGCGTGCCAGACGTACGCGTCGACCTCGCGCAGCTCGACCCGCCGCTCCGCCCCGGTGTCCCACTCGTCGAACAGGCACAGCTCGACCCGCTCGGCCACCTCGGAGAAGATGGCGAAGTTGGTGCCCATCCCGTCGTAGGTGGCCCCCAGGGGGTACCGCTCACCCGGCCAGACCTGCATGTCGCTCCCTTTGCGCAAGATCATGAGCGCGCACCGCACCATGAGCGCACCACACGACGGGGCCGGGTGGCGCGCGTGCGGGTATTGCCCCACGCGCTCCGCCGCCAATCCACCCGATCGGAGGATGACCGTAATGCACCCGACTGGTAGCGGGTGGACGTTTCGACGCCCCCGGTCACCGTGGCCCCGCTGTCGGTCCGCAACGGATCATGCTTGCGGTCACCATCTTGCGTCCGCACTGGTCAAGTCGATGATCATCGGACAGACTCGCAGGATCCGGCGGGGGACGAGGTCCGGGGGGCGTGCGTGCGGGTGCTCCTGGTCGAAGACGACCTACGCGTGGCGTCTGCCCTCGCCAAGGCGCTGCGCCGCCGGGGACACGAGGTGGTGTCGGCGCTGACGGCCGCCGAGGCGATCCGGGCCGACGCCGTCGACCTGGTCCTGCTGGACCTCAACCTGCCCGACCGGGATGGCCTGGAGGTCTGCCGGCGGCTGCGGCAGGTCGACGAGGACGTCGCGATCATCGCGGTCAGCGCCCGCGCCGAGGAGTACGACCGGGTGGCCGGCCTGCGCGCTGGCGCCGACGACTACGTCGTCAAGCCGTTCTCGATGGTGGAGTTGCAGGCCCGCATCGAGGCGGTGATGCGGCGCACCGCCCGCAGCACCCGGGGCACCCGCAGCACGGGCGAGTTGCGGGCCGGCAGGCTGCGCATCGACGTGCACGCCCGGCAGGTCTGGGTGGGCGACCGGGAGGTCAACCTCGCCCGCAAGGAGTTCGACCTGCTGGTGGCGCTCGCCCGGCAGGCCGGCACGGTGGTGCCCAGGGACCGGTTGCAGCTGGACGTCTGGCAGACGACCTGGGGCAGCCGGCACAACCTCGACGTGCACGTCGCGGCCCTGCGGGGCAAGCTCGACGACGCCGGCCTGGTCGAGACGGTGCGCGGCGTCGGCTACCGGCTGCGCACCGGATGAGGACCCTCGGTGACCTGAACCGCGACCCGCGCCCCGGTTACCGCGTCGGGAATCTCAGGTGATCCTCAAGAATCGCAGGCTGCCCGCCACCGGCGGGCCGAGTACGGGTGTGCTGGGCGCACCCAGCCATCCCTCCTGTTTGGAGATCCTTTTGAGATACAGACGGACAACGGCCGGTGTGTTCTCCGCGCTGCTCGCCGCCGCCCTCGTGGCGACGGCGGTGCCCGCGCAGGCGCAGGGTCAGCCGAGCGCTGCCCTTCAGCAGGCGGAGCCGAACCAGGTGCAGGGCCTCACGGTCGTGCAGGGTGACGGGTACGCCACGCTGGCGTGGACCCGGGTGGAAGGGGCCACCGACTACCAGATCGAGCGGACCCCGCTCGCCGCGGACGGCACGCCCGGCACGCCGGTCATCGCCGGTGTGTGGCGCCCGAACCGGCAGGTCAACAACGACGAGCCGGCCTTCGCCGACGCCGGCTTCGCCCCCGGCAACGGCTTCCAGTGGCGGGTACGGGCCCGCTTCGGCACCGAGGTCCAGCCCTACTCGGCGCCGGTCAGCGGCACCACCCGCGGCCACTGGGGCGACCCGGGCACCCCGGGTGAGAACCTGCGCACCCAGTGGGAGGAGACGCTGGGCGCGCAGTACACAAGCGACGTCAACGAGTACGCGTACACCGCCGCGCTCGACGGGGCCAGCGACCGGGTCCGCGTCGTCGAGATCGGCCGTACCGTCCTGAACCGGCCGATCAACATGCTGGTCATCGGCTACCCCCGGCCGGCGGCGACGCCGGAGGCGGTGGCCGCGACCAACCCGCTGATGGTCAACTGCAACGTGCACGGCAACGAGCCCGGTGACCGCGAGGCCTGCCTGATCATGGCCCGGCAGCTCGCCTTCACCAAGGACGCCAAGACCCTCGACCTGCTGTCGAAGACCACCATGCTCATCGTGCCGACGCTCAACGGCGACGGGCGGGCGGCCAACTCCCGGGGCAACTCCACCGGCCAGGACCTGAACCGGGACCACTCGCTGATCCGCCAGCCGGAGACCCGCGCCCTCGCCGAGATGGTGCGCGACTACCGGCCGATCGCCGGCTACGACGGCCACGAGTACGGCAACACCAACACCGGTGACCTGCCGATGCTGCCGCCGCGGCACCAGAACGTGGCGCAGGGCATCTTCGACGAGTCGCAGAAGATGATCGAGGGCCACATGTACACCGAGGGCGCCCGGGACGGCTGGTGGGCCTGTCCGTACGGGTGCACCACCGGGGCCAACGTGGGGCTGAGCGAGGAGACCATCCTGCGCAACACCCTCGGCCTGAAGAACGTGGTCAACTCCCTGCTGGAGCTGCGCAGCTCCGGTGGCCCGACGCGGCCCGACGAGTCCAACACCGCGAACAACCGCCGGCGCAAGACCTACTCCGCGCTGTGGACGTTCAACCAGTTCCTCACCTACCACGGCGCCAGCGTCCAGGGCATCACCAAGGCCCGTGCCGAGGGGATCCTGTCGCAGTCCGCCAACGAGGGACGCATCGTGTTCCGGGGCTCCCGCAAGATCGAGGCGTACCCCGCCCCGCACCCGGGTGAGGCCCCGCCGCCCGCGGACGCCCCCACCCCGGAGCGGATCCTCGAGCAGGCGCCGTGCGCGTACCGGCTGACCGAGGAGCAGTACCACGGCGAGCGCACCGACGGCCCGGCCGGCCAGCGCACCACCGTGGCCCAGCGGCTCGCCGCCCACGGCTGGAAGGTGATCAAGGTCGGCGACAGCTACCTGGTTCCGCTGTCCCAGCCGCAGCGGGGCCTGATCCCGCTGCTGCTCGACGAGCAGGCCGTGGAGGGCCTGGTCGCCGGCGAGCGGGTCGCCCCCACCCTGACCGGTACCCGCAACGGCCCGCTGGTCGTCTCCGGCGTCGCCTGCCTCGACGGGGCCACCGTCCGGGGTCCGATCCAGGTGCGTCCCGGCGCGGTGCTGATCGTCAACGGCAGCTCGATCAACGGGCCCGTCGACGCCACGGGCGCCGCCGGGTTCGTCGTGACCGACAGCAGGGTCAACGGTCCGGTGCGCGCCACCGGCACCCAGGGCCCGGTCGTGGTGGTCGGTAACACGCTGACCGGCCCGGTCGGCGTGGTCGACGGCAAGGACGTGGCCCCGCTGGTGGCCGGCAACACCGTCAACGGCCCGCTGGACTGCACCGGCAACTCCCCGGCACCGACGAACCTGGAGGTCGCCAACTCCGTGAGTGGTCCGAAGTTCGGCCAGTGCGCGCAGCTGTGACCTGCTGAGTGCACGCCGACCTCGCCGACCTCGACCGGCTCTCCCCGGCCGAGCGGCACCTGGTCAGCCGCCTCGTCGCGTTCTTCGC